>VGOB01000069.1 GCA_016865935.1 Chloroflexota bacterium
GACGAGTGCTGTCCGCCGGAATAAAGGATGAAGGCGGAAGGATAAAAGATGAAAGATGAAAGATGAAGGATGAAAATTCCGCTTTCATCTTTCATCCTTCATCCTTTGGATAAAGACCAAATGGACTTGATACTTACACCGCTCACTTATGAATTCATGCAGCGCGGTTTGCTCGCGTCGCTGATGGTGGGTATCATCTGCGCGGTGGTCGGCTGCTACGTCGTCTTGCGCTCGATGGCGTTTCTGGGCGACGCGCTGGCACACGCGATTTTGCCCGGCGTCGCGATCGCGTACTTGGTCAAAGGCGATCTGCTGATCGGCGCGCTCGTCGCGGCGATTCTGGTCGCGCTGGCGATTGGATTCTTGTCGCGGCAGGGGACGCTCAAAGAAGATACAGCAATTGGAATTTTGTTCGCGGGCGCGCTCGCGCTCGGCGTCGCGCTGATCAGCACGATCAAAACGTACGCGCTCGATCTGACGCACATTTTGTTCGGCAATGTTTTAGGCGTGAGCGTCAACGATCTCTGGCTGACGGCGATCCTGGGTTTGATCGTACTAACGACGATTGTTTTGCTCTACAAAGAGTTTCTCGTCATCTCGTTCGATCCGGTGCTGGCGGCGACGTTGCGCTTGCCCGTCGAACTGCTTCGCAACGTGATGCTGATCCTGCTCGCGCTGACGATCGTCGTCTCGCTGCAAACGGTCGGGATCGCATTGGTCGCGGCGATGCTGGTCACGCCGGGCGCGACGGCATACCTGTTGACGCGTCGCCTGCCGACGATGATGGTGATCGCCGCGCTGATCGGCGCGTTCTCCAGTATCGCCGGATTGTACGCCAGTTTCTACATCAACGTCGCGTCCGGCGCGGTGGTCGTGCTGATCGCAACGGCGATTTTTCTGCTCGCGTTTTTATTCGCGCCGACGCGCGGGATCGTGTGGCGCGCGCGCCGCGAACGGCAAGGAGGTGATTGACATCGCGCAAATATAAAAACGAGCGCAGAGGTAACGGCTCTGCGCTCGCGCAAGAGAATAAAGCCATCGGTTCAGATGCTTGCGTCCCTTGCCGTGTGATTATAGCACAGCGCGTGACGCAAGCAAATTTACATTCTCGATTTTCAGGAGGATATTCGATGTTCCACTCGATTTCTATTCTGCGTCTGCTTGCGCTCGCGCTGCTGAGTCTGTCACTCGCCGCGTGCGCATTCCCCAGTACGCCAACTCCCGTCCCCCCGACGGCGGCGCCCGCGCAACCCACGCGCGCGCCCGCGCCCACGATCGCCACTTCCACGCTCAAAGTGCTGGCGGCGGAAACCTTTCTGGCTGACATCGCGCAAAATGTCGCGGGCAATCGGCTCAAAGTGGACGCGCTTATTCCGATCGGCGTTGATCCGCATGGTTTCGAGCCAACCCCCGCGGACGTTCGCCGCGTGGCGGATAGTCAAGTGCTGATCGTCAATGGCGCGGGCTTTGAAGAATTTCTCGCGAAATTGTTGGAGAACGCGGGCGGCAAGCGCGCCGTGATCGAAGCGTCGGCTGGACTCAAGAGCCGCGAGGCAAAGGAAGGCGAGGAAGCGAAAGTCGAACTGAGTGACGCTGATCTCGCCAAGGCAATCTGCGGCGCGGCGGGCGGCGAAGCACCCAAGAGCGCGCCGTCGGGCAAAACGGCGACGACGGCAACGACGTTGCCCGGCGAAGAGGGTTTGTTCGCGATCACGTTGACCAAGCAAGCCGACGGCACGTTCGCCGGGTATATCAAACTCGAAACGGACGAGGCAGGCGATTTTCAAATCGCGATCAGCGATGGCAAGTTGAACGTCGCACAAAACGCCAAAGCGATTGCCGCCGAGAAAAAAGTCACACTCAAATGTGCGGGCTTGACCCAAGGTCTCGTTGTCGAATTAAATAAGGGTGAAGCCGCGCTGGCATTGACAGGATTCAAGACCGACCAAGCCATCGTCCTCGTCGCGCCCGCAGGCGGACACGCGCATCATCATCACGCCGGCGATCCGCACTTTTGGCTGGATCCAAACAACGTGATCAAGTACGTCGAAAATATTCGCGACGGGTTGAGCCAAGCCGATCCGTCCGGCGCGGCAACGTATCAGGCGAACGCGAGCGCGTACATCGCGCAGTTGAAACAACTCGACCAATGGATCGCCGAGCAAGTCAAAGCGATTCCGCCAGAGCGCCGCTTGCTCGTCACGAACCACGAAAGTTTTGGTTACCTCGCGGATCGCTACGGATTCAAAATCGTGGGGACGATCATGCCGAGTGTCAGTACCGGCGCGTCCCCTTCGGCGCAACAACTCGCCGCGCTGGTGAACCAAATCAAAACGAACAAAGCCAAAGCGATTTTCTTGGAAACAGGAACGAATCCGCAACTGGCGAAACAAATCGCGCAGGAAACCGGCATCAAGGTCGTGACGGAACTGTATACCCACTCGATCACGGATGCCAAAGGTCTCGCGCCGACGTACATCGAAATGATGAAGTACAACATCAAGGCGCTTGTAGACGCGCTCAAGTAGCCGCGCTGCATTTGCCAACCGGAGTAAAGTGAATAGACCGGAGCGCAAGTCGTGTTTCGACTTGCGCTCTTGCGTTTTCCTCGATCACCACGCGTCCAAAGTGTGGTATAATCGAACTAACCTCAGTTCGGAAGGAGCAACGATGTGTGTCATTTGTGCCGCCGTTCCAGCCGTTGCCGCATTGGGCACAGCGGCAGATGGTGAGCAACGCAAACGCCAAAAGGAAACGCACGCGCGCGGGGCGCCGACGACGCGCCGCGAATATCCCATCCGCGTCCTGACTGCACTCGCGATGCTGATCCTGTTTCTCGTTTCGGCGTTTTATCACGCGCAACAGCCCAGCGGTTGACGGCGCGTCAAAGCAAAGACCTGGCGGGTCGAACAACCCGACAGGTCTTTGTATTTTTCGCCCTATCGAATGAACGTCAGGTGCAAACCTGGATCGTTGGGATGCAGTTTGTGGTAGACGCGCCGATTTTGCTTTTGCATCGCGTCGAGCATCGGCGTCGGTTCGAAATCGGTGACCAGCAAGATGAATCGCTCCGGCGATAGTTGTCCGAGCAATTCGTTGACGCGTTGAAGCGGCACGTCGCCTTGCCGGAGCAACACCGCGCCGTTGACGACGAACTGCGGCTCGCCCGCGATCCACTCCGGATCGCTTTCTGTTTTGGGCGGGATCGCCACATCGGTGGGCGCGTCCGCGCGTATTTCCGGCTGTCCGACCGCGCGGCGCAAGGTGTTGACCAACTCCAACGGATTGAGATTGCCGATGCGGGCAACTTGTTCCAGAGTTGCCAGTTGTCCGACGGTGCGACGCAAGACCGGGTTCTTTAGGTTCTTGAACGGCGGCGCGATCCCGATTATTTGCTCCTCCAGCGCGGGGTACGCGTTTAGCACATCGAATAATTTGCTGCGGGGGGTGATTTCCATCGCGCGACCTTTCTAGCCCTGCGGCGTGTCGTACGTCAACAAGCGACGTTCGCCTTCCAGTTGACGCGCTTCGGTCAAATCCTGGGTCACTTCCAGTGTTCCCAGGTAGCCGCCCTGCGCATCACGCATCGCGTAGTAGCAGATGTAGATCAGCCGCCCGCGCAGATTGATCCAAAAGCGCGCGCGGTCTTGTTTGCCCGCTTTGAAATCTTTGACGATCTGGTTGACGATGTGAACGCTCTTGGGCGGATGGCAGTACTGCACCTTGCGTCCCAGAATCGCGCGCGAGCGATCGAAGATGCGCTCCTTGCCAGGCGTGAAATAGCGCACGGTGTCATCCTTGTCCACAAACGTCAAATCGAACGGCAAAGTGCTGAACGCGGCAATCAGTTCTTCCAGCGAGAAACTGCCAGTCGGCATTTGAATGCGTCCACCGGCGGCAACGGGCTTGAGCTCTTTGTGCACACCGCCTTCCGGCGTCCACTCGAATTGCGGCGCGTACAGACAGTAACCGTACTCGTCGCTCTGCAGATAGATCTCGTACCAGTCCTGTTCGGTGAGCAAATTGAGCGCGGTCGGGAGCAGAATTTTTTCTTCCTTGTAGACCATATCGTCAATCGCTTCGATCGCGGGCGTGACGGCGAGCAAGTTGTACGCTTTGGCTTCGGCGGCGGTCAGCGTGACGGTTTCCTGTAACCCGGCGATGGTTTGGCGCAACATCTGGCGCGCTTGATCGTGCTTGCCCCACATCACGGTCGGCGGACCGGGCAAGTTGTTTTTCTCAAAGTACGGAAAGAGCAAATATTCTTTGCGCCGATAATGTTTGTCCACATCCATCAAATTGTTGAGCGCTTGTTGAAGATCGCGCATCGGCGCGGTGGCGTCCTGATCGTCCGGCAGCGCTTCGATTTTCTGCATCTGCAAGCGAATCTGCCCCGTCGTTTTATTCAGTTCGCGATTTTCTTGCACGAACGTGTGTACCGGGTGACCGGGGATCGTCTTGGGCGTTTCTTGCAGATCGAGGTGTTTTTTCAAGACGCGCGTGTGCGTATCGCACAACTGCTGCACGCTTTCCGCGGGGATGCCTTCCTGGATCAGTTGGACTTCCATCAAAAAGACATCGCTGTAGTCCGCCTCGTCGAGCATCGTTTCGAGTTGCGTCTTGATTTGATCTTCCGCCGCGCCGGAATGGAGTTGGCGGATGAGATTTTTCATAAGATCAATCCGCTGTTGGCGATTGTTGATGATCTCGCTCATTCGAACATTCCTTTCTTCGGTTTCGTGGTTGTTAGTATATACTAATTTCGATTGAATGTCAAGTAAAACTCGTCCACCGGGCATTTTGAAAAAACCAGGTTTCTCGCAGAAACCTGGTTTTGATTTTACCCCTTGAACAAGGTTTTTTCGGTAGTACTACCACAGTTCGCCGAAACGCATCTGTGTCACTGGCAGATTCACCGCCCGACCGAAAGCATAGCGCGGGCGTAGCGAAGCGTCGAGCGCATCAGGTTCGCAACTGCGGAAACAAAATCACTTCGCGGATGGAGGATTGATCGGTCAACAACATCACCATCCGATCCACGCCCACACCCAGCCCGCCGGTCGGCGGCATCCCGTGCATCAACGCTTCGATGAAATCGAGATCGACCGGATGCGCTTCCTTGTCTCCGGCGTCGCGCTGCTTGGACTGCTCCACAAAGCGCGCGTACTGATCGAGCGGATCGTTCAGTTCGGTAAACGCGTTCCCCAGTTCCATATTCAGCGAAAACGCTTCGAACCGTTCGACGACGCGCGCGCAAAGCGTGTCCGGCTTCTTTTTGGCGAACGGCGAAATTTCTTCCGGATAATCCATCACGAACGTCGGTTGAATCAATGTCGGCTCGGCGAAGACGCTGAACAATTCGTCCACTTGCTTGCCCCAGGTCGGTTTGGCTTCCACTTTCAAATTCAGTTCGGCGAGGCGTTGGCGGAGCGCGGGCAAATCGGCGTCCGCGTAAATGTCCACGCCGCTCGTTTTGAGAATCAGATCGCGCATCGTCGCGCGGGGCCACGGCGGCGTCAGATCGATCGCGTGTCCTTGGTACGTGATCTGCAGCGTGCCGTTCGCCGCCAGCGAACAGGCGGCGTACAATTCTTCGACGAGCGTCATCATCGTCGTGTAATCGCCGTATGCCTGATAGCACTCCATCATCGTGAATTCGGGATTGTGCTTGAAATCAATTCCCTCGTTCCGAAAATCTTTGCTGATTTCGTACACGCGCTCGATGCCCCCCACGAGCAGGCGTTTCAAATATAATTCATCCGCGATCCGCAGATACATATCGCGATCGAGTTTGTTGTGGTGCGTGACGAACGGCTCCGCCGCGCCGCCGCCGTACAACGGTTGCAGCACCGGCGTTTCGACTTCGAGAAAACCGTGCTCGTCCAAATATGTTCGCATCGCGGTGATGATCTTGGAGCGCTTGACGAAAATTTCGCGCACCGGCTCGTTCGACAACAGATCGAGATAGCGTTGGCGATAGCGCGTCTCGGTGTCTTTCAGTCCGTGCCATTTCTCCGGCAAGGGCGACAACGTTTTGGCGAGCAGTTCAAAGCGCGTCACTTGGAGCGTGATTTCGCCGGTCTTGGTGCGGACGATCTCGCCTTCCACGCCGATGAAATCGCCGAGATCGAAATCTTTGACAAGGGTCGCGTAATTTTCCGCGCCGACGGCGTCCTTGCGGAACAGCAATTGAATTTTCGCCGTGCCGTCCTGAAGGTGCGCGAACGCCAGCTTGCCCATCTCGCGCAACGCGATCAAGCGTCCGGCGAGTTGCACGCCGGAGAGCGCTTCGCCGCGCGCGAACGCGTCGAGCGTCTGGCGCGCGGTGTGCGTGCGCGATACCCGTAGGGGGTATGGGTTGACGCCGCGCGCGCGCCAGCGCTGCGTTTTCTGATAGCGGTGTTGTTCTTGATCGTTCAGCCGCGCAAGGAAATCGTCCATAGAATCTCCAAGACGGAAGACGAAGGACGGAGAACGGAAGAAATCTGTCCACCGTCGTCCGTCCTCCGTCGTCCGTCTTAACGGATTTCAGTAACCTTCAGATGACGCACGCCGTCGGGAATTTTCACTTGCACTTCGTCGCCCGCGCGTTTGCCCAGCAGCGCGCGCCCGACCGGCGATTCGTTCGAGATGCGCCCGCGCGTCGGATCGGCTTCCGCCGAGCCGACGATTTGGTACATCTCGTCGTCGTTGCCGCCGCGCTCGACGACGGTGACGTACGAGCCGATGCCGACGGAATCGCTCGCGCGCGTTTCGTCAATCATCACCGCGTTCTTCAGCATCTGTTCGACTGTCAAGATGCGCCCTTCGACGAACGCTTGTTCATTCTTCGCTTCGTCGTACGCGGAATTCTCCATAATGTCGCCTTCTTCTTTCGCGGAATGAATCTGCTCGGCGACTTCGGCGCGGCGCACCGTCTTGAGTTGCTCCAGTTCTGCTTCGAGCTTGGCGCGTCCCTCGGGTGTCAAAAAAATGGGTTTTTCAGCCATGCGGTACGACCTCTTGGGAATAAAAAATCAGTCGGACATCATCCGCCCAGATTTCACACGACGACGTCCAACTGACTGTATTATACGCGAATTTGATATTTACGCAACCGCGCCGCGCAAGGCGCAAGACGCAAGGCGACGCGAGGGAGTACTTTAGTACCTCAAGTCCTATTGCATTAACCTGAAAAATGGTGTATTATCTACAGTAGGGTAAGATGAGGAGAATGCTATGAAATTCGGGACGGCGGTTTTGCTTGGTATGCTCTTGACGGTTTGCGCGTTTGCTGCACCCACAGTTGCCACAGCCGATGCTCCGTTTTGCGCTTTTATTCCAGCCACTGGGCATAACATTCATGGCGCATTCTTTGCCTTTTATCGCGTGCGTAACGGCGTGGAGAATTTTGGCAATCCATTGACCGAAGCGTTCAAAGAAAACGGACGGATCGTGCAGTACTTTGAACGCGCGCGCCTGGAATTTTTTCCCGAAAACCCAGAACCCTTTCGCGTGCAGGTGAGTTTTCTGGGCGAGCAGTACGGCATTACCGATCCCCCGCTCAAATCTCAGGCGATTCCTCCCGACAACAATCCCAACTTTCATTACTTTCCCGATTCGGGGCAAATGGTCTCGTTCGCCATCAAAGAATATTTCGATCAGAGCGGCGGCATTCAGATTCTCGGTTATCCGATCTCCGGCTTGCGCTTCGAGTCCGGCAAGTTCGTGCAATACTTTCAACGCCAGCGCGTCGTTTGGGATCCGATGCTCTCTGGCGCGAACAAGGTGCGTCCCAGCGCGGTGGGACAACTCGCGCTCGATAAAAAATATCCCGCCGATTTCAAAGCGCGCGCGCGCGTACCCACCGATTGGTGCGGTACGCCGATGACCGGACCCGCGCCGACACCTGCGCCATTCGTGGCTCCGACTCCCTCCAGCGGCAACACCGCGCTCGGAATGCAAGTGCGCGTGCGCTTTCGCCAAACCCGCACGACGGGTCCGCAATACGTGGACGTGATCGCCGAAGATCAAAACGGTCGGCGCCTCCGGGATGTAGCGGCGTATGCCATAGTCTACCTGGTAAATGGCGAACGCTACTTTCCATTATTGCCGACCAATGCTTCCGGCGCTTCGACGTTCGGTTTTGAAATCGGCAATCAGCCGACGAACTGTTCCGTGACCGTCCAAGTCTACGGGTTTTCCGGCGCGCTCTTAGCCGCCGGACGCGATACGTTTAACTGCCACTAATCCGCATTCGCCGCGTCATCCTGATCTTCCCAGCCGATGATCCAAACGCACAGCCCCGCGAGCAAGATCGTGGCGATGACGAGCGCGGCGAGTTGGGTCGGCAAGAGTCCGACATCTTTCGCCGACCACAACAAAATGACGACCATTCCGACGGCAAGCGCGCCCCACGCCGTCAAACGCGGATGTTGACTCGCCCAAGTTTTTAGCAACGTCATTTGAAAAATCCTTCCTACAAAGTCGCCGCTGGCAAAATCGCCGGCGGCATTTTTACATCGGCTTGGTGGCAATGTCCGCGCGCAAACGCTTTACCCAAATCCGTTCGCCCGGCTTGATCCGTTCGCGCACGATCGCTTGCCAGACCGGATGCAAACTCGCCAACTCGGCGGGCTGATAGCCCTGTGTGCGCGCTTGCTCGCTGAGGTAGAGCGGCGCCGAAACTTCGAGGAACAGCACGCTCACCTCGCAGAGCAACTTGTGCGCTTCCTCCTCGATCAATTCGAACAAGCGCGGCAACACCAGCAACGCGGTATAATTCGATTCCGCCCACAACTCGCGCACCGTCGCCACCAGGTTTTCCGCTTCCCACGCGGCAAACGCGACCACGCGTCCTTCGCCCGTCGCGATGCGATAGCCCCCCGCGCCAAATCGTTTGAGCGCTTCCTCGTGCGAAAGTGGGCGCGCCAAATTTTCGCGTTTGGCAATCGCGGTGGCGAGCGCATCCAGATCGTTCCGGCGGCTTCGGCGCACGTCGAATTCCGGCGCGGGCTGGGCAGTTGTTGCCGGCGCGGGCGGCGCGACAGGCGGGGGCGTTGGAATTTCCGGCGCGCGCTCGACTGGCGGCTGACGGGTGACCACCGGCGCAGGCGCCGCGGCAGGCACAATCGGCAACGCGGGCGCAGGGTGCGAATCTTGTAACCACTCGCTTTTGTCGCGCGCGGTTTCCGGACGAATCGTTTTCCACACGCGCGCGATTTGCGCGTGCGTCGCGTTCGGGTCGCCGCTGTTATCAATGACGACATCGGCGTGGCGCAATTTCTCGTCGAGCGATCCTTGCGCGGCGAGCCGCGCGCGCGCTTGCTCCGCGCTCAGATGCCGCGTTCGCATCACGCGTTCGATCTGCGTGTCGGGCTGGCACGTCACCGCCCACACCGCGTCGCACCAGAGATGCATTCCGGCTTCGAACAACTTGATCGCTTCCAGAACGACGACTTGATGTTTCGTCGCGCGCAACAGATCTTTCGACTGTGCGATGACGGCGGGATGGACGATGCTTTCGAGCGTGTGGAGCGCGGCGGCGTCCGCAAACACGCGCGCGCCCAGTTTGCGCCGATCGATCCGCCCGTCGTGCGTCAGAATGTCCGCGCCGAACGCGTCGACAATCGCGCGCCACGCGGGCGCGCCGCGCCGCATCGCGACGTGCGCGAGCGCGTCGGCGTCAAGACCGCGCGCGCCCAACTGCTCCAGTATTTGGCGGACGGTACTTTTGCCGCTGCCCAGGTTGCCGATCAAACCGATCAGGTAAAAGTTTTGCACGGTTTCCACTTGGTGTCATTGCGAGCCGCGAAGCGGCGAAGCAATCTCCCGATTCCAGGTTGGGGGTTGCTTCGTCGCATCGTTCGGCTTGGCGCACGATGCTCCTCGCAATGACAACGCGATCGTCATTTCAAATCCAACTGATAACCAATCGGCACGATTTCAAACCAGGTGTTGCCTGGTTTCAATGCCAACGCATTGCCCGCGCTATCGGTGAATTGCCAAAACTCCTGCTCGGTCTTGCGGCTCCACTTGCCCTGCACCATCACGCCGTCGCGAAAGAAATGCGCGTCCCCTTGTCCGGTCAGCGGAATGTAGACCGAGACCGCGTTATTCGCGTCTTCGATGATGTTGGTGCGTTCGTGTCGCGCGTACAGGACGACGACATTCGCCGCACTGATCTGCGCCTCGACATCTTTGCCGGTAGTCACGCAGTCCGAGCCGTTGCCCCACTTGGAGGTGATCGGATGCATCGCGTCAATGTGCGGATTGGCAAGCGGCGAATAGCGCAAGTATTTTCCGCTCGCGCTATCGTAGCGCCACGCGACCTGGGCGGAGGGGGGCCACGGCGCTTTGGTCAGCGCGATGCTCGTGATCGCTTGACCGCCGGGCGCGCGATCGGAAAACGTAAAGCCGTAGAGCGGCACCGACGATTCCCAATTTTTTTGGCGCAAGTACTCGCGGATGCGCTGAGCCGACGTCAGCAAGCGACCTTGATAGCCGCGATTTTTGTCGTAACAGTATGCGGGCTGGTTGAAGAACTCGTCCAAATTGATCATTGGCGATTGTTCGAACAGCCAGCGTGTCCCATTACTGCCGCCGGAAAAAACGAGCGCGGCATTGAGCATCGGCACCATTTGAAAATTGATGATGCGCCCACTGCGGATCGGACCCAGCAGCGGCGGGTCTTGACCCAAGTACACCGCGCTAAAGCGCGTGTTGGCGTAGGCGTTGTTCAAAATGTCAATCAATTCTTCAAAGACGAGATCGGCTTGACTCAACCCGGCATGCCACTTGTTCGTGCGCACGGTTTGCTCGTTGCCGATCCGCGCGACCAAGGGGCGGCGCTGGAGCATCGCCGGATCCGCGGCGAGTCCGGTCAGTGGATTGATGTTTGCCGGGCGACCCGGGATCGGGACCGGCGGAAAAGGACCGAACTTTGGCAAGAACGGCTGCGCCGCTTCGATAGGCGGAATCGGCGCGGCGGCGCGCGGCGCGCCCGGCGCGAGCGTCGCGGGAACTGTTTGCGGCGCGCCGGGAATGAGCGGTTGCGGATTCGCTTGCCCAAGTGGTAACGGCGTGCCAAGTGTCGAACCAAGCGGCGGGACCACTGTGCCTGCCGCTGGAAGCGCGGGATTGTCCGCCGCCAAAGTTGGAATGGAAGTGGATTGCGCGCGCGGCGTCCAGGTGGGGCGTGGTGTGGGCGTGGCGGTTTCGGCTTCGCAGGCAACCAACACGAGCATTGCGCCGATCAAAAATGTAATCCATCGGCGACGATCAGGTAAAAACATATTTCTCCGTACCTCAGATCCCAAAAGTGCATCCATTATAATCACAAAACGCGGGATTGGCAAAAGTCAACTGCGCGCAAGTTCAGCGGCGGGCAAACCAATACCACGCGCTCGCGCGCTCGTTGCGCTCGGTGCCGTGTTCGATGCGTTCCAAGACGAAGGAGGCGGCGAACAACGCGCGCACCTCGTCCGGCGTAATGCCGATGTTGCGAAACGCGAGCCAGTGACGCGGCGCGTCCGGCGGGCGCGGACTGAACGCGTACAGCATCATACGCCCGCCCGGACGCGTCAATTGCGCGATTTGGGCGACGTAACGCGCGCGCGCGGCAACCGCGAGCGCGTGCAAACAACCGATGTCGAGGACGAAATCGAACGGCGCGGCAAGATCGAGCGCCGCCAGACGCGTCGCATCGGCAACGCGAAAATCAAGCGCGAGATTCGCGCGACGCGCTTTGGCGCGCGCCACCGCGATCGCGCGCGCGGAAAAATCCACGCCGACGACTTGAAAGCCGTGCTGCGCGAGAAAAATCGCGTGCGTGCCGGTGCCGCAACCCAGGTCGAGCGCGCGCGGCAAGGTCTGCGCGGTTTTCGAAACCGCCCAGGTCTTTTCGACGAACGCGACCACTTCGGGGGGCGTGCGGTTGCTGTCCCAACGCGGCGTGCCAAACCGATACTGAAATTCAAAAAACCATCGCCGCAAATTCATCATCTCGATCACCCAATCACCTGCTTCGCGTCACGCTAACACGCGCGCAATATTGGTAGATCGGACAGAGCGAACATTTCGGCGAAGTGGGATGGCAAATGTTTTGTCCCAGCGCGACCAGTTCGTCGTTGATTTCGATCCAGTACGCGCGCGGCAATTTTTCGCGCAACGCCATTTCGGTTTGTTCCGGCGTTTTGGTTTGCACGTACCCCCAACGATTCGTGATGCGATGAACGTGCGTGTCCGCGCAGATGCCGGGCTTGCCAAATCCGAGCGTGACGACCAGGTTCGCGGTTTTGCGCCCGACGCCGGGCAGTTGCACCAGCGCGTCAATTTCGTCCGGCACGCGTCCGGCGTACCGCTCGATCAGTTCGTGGCACACCTTAAGAAGGTTGCGCGCTTTGACGCGATAAAAACCGACGGGATAAATCGCGCGCTCGATTTGGCGCGGCGTCAACTTTAACATCGCCGCGGGCGTATCCGCGCGCGCGAACAAACGTTGCGATGCGGCGGCGGTCACCGCGTCTTTCGTTCGCAAACTCAAGAGCGTGGACACGAGGATGTGAAACGGCGCGCGCCGGCGGTGCGACAATTCGGTGACGTAGGGCGTGCGCCATACGCGCGCGGCGCGCCGGAGAATTTTGATGACGGGATGAATCGCGGCATCGTTCATAGGACCAGATCGTTGGCGCGCGCTTGCAAATCCTTTTTGAATACTTGCCAATTTCCTTCGATCACGTCGGTCAACTTGACGCCGATGCGGAACAAGCCATTCGTGCGGCGATGCGCGTGCACCACGTCGCCCTTGATCAGCAACGTATAGAACGGCGCGAAGATCCACAAGATCATACTCGCGTCGGGCGCGACCTCCTGCGTCAATTCGATCAGCGCGCCGCGCTCGCTCAGATTGACGGTCTGCGCCGTGCCTTCGCTCACTTTGGTCTCGCGCTGAAAACACTCGTACATAATTTGGTACGCGGCTTGGACGCGCGGCGCTTGGCGTTGTTCCGATGTCATCGCGCGATCCTTTCGCCCAACGCGCGCACGGTGGCGGGCGAATGACCTTGATAGTGATTGTTCACAAAGCACCACGTCATCACGCCCTTTTCGTTCAACGCGACGATCAGATCGCTCCAGCGATCCAGGTCGGCGTCGCGATTCAAGCGCACGCGATCGAATTGTTCGTCGGTAATGTCTTTGCGATTGCCGAGCAGGCGAACGTACGCGAAATCGGTCGTGGCGCGCGCGCTGCGCGGCATCGAACCGTAATCCGAGAGCGCGAGCGCGACGCGCTGTTGCTCGAGCAGATCGAAGAACGCGTCGTTCAGCCAGCCGCGCTGGCGCACTTCGACTGCGTAGCGAAACTGGGGCGGCAGCGCGGCGAGATAGCGCGCGAGCGCATCGTGCTGCTCGGGCGTGAAGGTGTACGGAAATTGCAGGAGCAACGGACCCAGTTTCTCGCCGAGCAAACCCAGCGTCGCGAGAAATTGTTCCGTCTCGCGCTCGGCATCCTTGAGCATTTTTTCGTGCGTGATGATCTGTGGAAATTTCGCGGCGAAGCGAAAATGCGCGGGCGTTGCGTCGCGCCATTGCTCGACGCTGTGCGGACGCGGGAGCGCATAGTACGTGCTGTCAATTTCGACGGCGCGAAAATGCTTGGCGTATTCCGCAAGGAAATCGCCTGACTTTGTTCCGGGCGGATAAAACGCGCCGACCCAGCTTTTGTACGCCCAGCCCTGCGTGCCGAGAAAGAGAGCGCCAGCCATTGTCTAACTTTTGCGCTCCAACAGATCGAGAAAATCGCGCGGAGCCACAATTGGAATTTCACGGAAACGTTCGAGCAGATTCAGGTCTGGATCGCCGCTGACTAGAAAATCTGCGCGACCCGATACAGCACATTCCAGAAACCGATTGTCTGTTGGATCCGTGGTGATCTCCGTAATCGTCTCTGTGGGTACAACAAATTCCGCTTTGCGTTCGATGTATGCGATAATCGAATCAACAATGTCACGCGGCAAACCAAACTTGGGACGCGCAAGGACAACCACATATTCTGCCATAATTTCTGCCGACACAAGGACGGCAAAATATTTTTGGTCCCAATAATCAACCAGGGCTTGCAATCGTCCTCCAAGGATCATTGAGACAAGTACGTTGGTGTCCAGTACGATTCTCATTTCTGGGCTCGCACTTGTCTGATCTCTTCGGCAATATCCGCTTCGGTAATTCCGCGCTCGGCGGCGATGGCGCGCGCTTGCGCCAGCGCGCTTTGGAATTCGCGTTCCAACTCGGCATCGCTCTTGGCGCGAATTTTCAAGAACCGAATAAAGTCGAGCACTTCGCCAATCTTTTCAGTTGGCAAAGTGTCCAATTCTCGAATGACTAATTCCTGTTGTTTCAACATAGTATCCTCGCTCGGCATTGATCAATCCCGCAACTCTATTATATCACACGCGCGCGGGACTGACAATCGCTTGTGCGAAATCACGGGCGCGGCTATAATGCTGGCGGGAAAGAGAGGTCGAAATGCGAAAACACAGGAACGCGTCGAGTGTTGTGCTCGCGCTGATCGTCATCGCGATTCTGGCGTGCTCGCCGCAAGCGATTGCCAAAGAGGTGCTGGGGCTGCGCGCGGACGAAACGCCGACGACGGTCGCGTTCGTCACGACGCCGACGCGCGCGATGTTTACGCCGGTGGCGACGCCGACACTGATGCCGCCCGCCACCGCGTCGCCCGCGCCCAGCAGCGCGCTCCCGGTCGCTCCCGCGCCGACCGCGCTGCCGGCGCTGAACCTGCGAACCGATTTGCCCGCGCTCGCGTTGCGCGACTGGCCCCGCCCCGCGAACGACAACGGACGCGGCATCCACTTTTTCGCCGATCGCGTGTACTATACGCCGCGCGATTTCGAGATTCAAATGCCGCGCGTGATCGATCTGCAAATGCGCTGGATGCTCGTGATTTATTCAGACGAAAATCAAATGCGGCTTGCCGCGCCGCAATTCAAAGCCGCCGGAATCGTTCCGGTCTGGCGCCGGTATTTGCGCGCGTACAATCGCTACTCGTCGTGGGAACGCGACGTGCAAATTCTCAAAGAGCACGGACTGCCGCCGTACTTTCAGCTGTACAACGAGCCGGACAGCGAGGAGGAATGGGACGGGCGTCCCGTCAACCGGGACGCGTGGGTGGCGACGTTCGTGCAGAGCGCGCGCGACGTGTACAACGCCGGAGGATTCGTCGGCTTGCAGGTGCTCGATCCCGAGTGGGTGCGCGCGGTGATCCAAGAGATCAAAACGCGCCAGGGCGAACGAATTTTCGGACGAATGTTTTTTGTGCCGCACGCGTACGCGCTCAATCATCCGCCCAACTACACCGAGGATGAGAACGCGGTGCTGGGTTTCCGAATGTTCGCCGATGTGTTTCAAAAGGAACTTGGCTTTGTGCCGCCGTTCATCGTCGGCGAGGGCGGCTGGAAAATCGGCGAAGCGCACGACAATCGGTTCCCCAAAGTGGACGAGCCGCTGATCGCCAAATACTATGTCGAACTGTACAACTGGTTTCGTCCGCCGGGGCGAATGTCCAATGGCGAACCGCTGCCCGATTACTTGTTCGCATTTTGTCCCTGGCTTCTCGCGTCGAACACGACGGCGGGCGCGTGGTACGATTCGTTCGAGGGCAATCGCACCGCGCTGATTCAATCGGTGACGAAGATGGGGACGTTCACGCGCCAGTTTTCGTGGGACAAGAAATGAGACCGGGAGACAAGGTGAGTGGGAGACCGGGCGAACCGTTGGTACGCGCGCCTTGTCCCCGTGTCTCCCCGTCTCCGCGCCGCGCGTCAACGCCCTTGAAATTCCTCCACCATCGGCTGCAACACGACGATCATTTTAGCAAGTTTCGCCGCGAGCCGATCCACCAAGTCCGCGTCGAGCGATTCGTACGGCACGACCTCGTGCACGCGGCTCCACGAATTCGTCCAGCGTTCGATCTCGATGCGCGGACCCAGTTGATCGTGGATTTCGAGCGCGCGCGCTTCCAAGTACGCCAGCAACGCGTCATTGGTTGCTTTGTCCGCCTCCAGATGCAAGCCGATTTCGATCAGGCGTTCTTGACCGCGCACCCAGACTTCGTAATGCAATCTGGGATGGCGATAAAAAATTTTGACGATGCTGAAAAAGGATCGCGGCTCGAATCCGCGCCGCGCGCGCGGCAATCGTTTCCGCGTCTTGTCCACGAGACTGATCTGAAATTCTTGAATTCGCATTTTGACAATCGAGATTATAGCATAGCGTTTGCCGCGCCACAAGGTCGGTCACGGAATCGCGTTTTGACTTTTCGGGCAAACGGCGATAAAATCGCGCGCGAGAATCGAAAATGGGGCGATGGCGAAATGGCAGCCGCGACGGACTTAAAATCCGTTGGAGTGCTCCTCCGTGTGGGTTCGACTCCCTCTCGCCCCACATCAGACTACAAGGCGAAATGCGCGCGCAGGTCTTGGGTTTAGATTGCGCCGCATTTCGCCAAGGATTTGGCATGCCTCAACGCAAACATGTTCGACTGGTCTCCCCACCGATCATCAAGGGAGACAATGAATTGAGCAAAGACTTGAGCAAGTATGTGACTACTAAACAAGCCGCGGAGATGCTGGGAGTGGGACAGGAGCATGTTCGCAAATTGCTCGGTCGCAGCAAGGTGAAGGGCATTCACATAGGACGGGACTGGTTGGTTTTCGTGCCATCCCTCGAAAAGTACGTCGGCACCAAATCTTCGAAGGGCAGACCACCCTCAGGTACACCGCATATTGAAACGACAAATTGAACGGGCGAGGTCGCTGATAACCTCGCCCGTTTTCTATCGTACCAAGATTTGTGGTAATCGACTGGACGAACCCTCGGCAAGAATTCACAAACCCGTAGAGCGCGCACGTTTCGACGAAACGAATCTGCAGTTGAAGCAGCCATGGTGCCGAAGTGCGGCAAGACTGCGACCGACGGCGTGCCCAGTAGGTTGCGTATTGTGTGTCATCTCAGCTCTTTCAGGTCAGCGCGACCTTGACGACGATCTTTTTGACCGTCACAACTTGGCGCGACGTCCGCTTGGGCAAGTGCGCGTCAGTCGGGTAAAAGATCGCGAGTTGCTCTGCCGATAAGTGGATCAGCGTCAGGTCGTCCAATGCGATCCTCCCGAACCACACATCCTTTGCCGCGTCGTATGGTTCAATCTCGGTCAGGCGATCCGTCAGAGCCCAACCCATTACCTCTTTACCGTCCGCAACGAACTGCACGTCAATGTATCGCCGATGCGCTTCGAGGCGGGGCGTTTCCGGCGTCGCGATCGTCTCATATGTTTGAATCAGCGCGTACACCGCGTCCCCATCAATTTGCACCTTGCCATCTGGCAACCCGCGCCAATCGCCACCCCGCAAATAGTCGAGCGTTTTTTGCATTCTAGACGTCATTGCAATTTGCTGGTTGATGTGCTCAAGGTCAGTCACGAGCATGTGTGCCTCCATGAAATTGATACTTGTATCCGTGCCGCCTTGCTGGCATTTCCATGCCTCATTCACCTTCAAATCACCAAAAGGAAGACGCATCAGAGCGGCGCAACTCCAGTTGATTCTTCCCTCGGCTTGAGTTCAAACCTGAAAATGCATTGTTCCTGAAGATCAGTCAGCTCATGTGTAACTTGACACCGCTCTGCAGCATTTCATCCTGAATCAGTTTTGCATCCAACTCGCCGAGAACAACATTTTGCCTAGCACTCAGCGCCGCAGCCACTCCGGCCGCCTGACCAGTAGTAGCCGAAACCGGGATGACACGCGTTACATCCCAAGCCCACCCAGCAGCTGATACACTGCGCCCTGCTGTCAGAAGGTTATCATAGTCAGTGTTGTAAAGTATGCGGTAGGGGAGTTCATACCATCTACCGGGATGGGCAAAATCAACAGCCACACCAATTGAATCCTCCAAGTGACTGCCCTCGTCAGCATCAGTTAATTCATATGCACCGACAATCCTTCTGGTTGTCCGAAACTGTGCCATTCCGGGCAGGGCACTCAAGTCTCGCTGAGCGGGGGGATCGATTTTTAGTCTTTCCAGGAGAAGCTTTCTACCTTGCATAACATATTCGGTGACATCTTCAGCAGTCACTCCCGTCAACAATCGCATTTGCTTTGGGTGCCCGTTTCCCCAAAGGTCAGAACCGATAGTTAGCCATCGCCGCGACTGTAGAATATTGCGGGACTGTACTGCGGACTCGCATGTCTCGACGGTGGAAGCATATGCGATAAAGGTAAGATAGTTTTTCCCACAAATACATGGAACGCCGGCACGATATAGTATGTCCGCATCGCCCGTTGCATCGATGACGACCTTAGCCAGGTAACAACCTCGCCCTGTTTTGTTTTCAACAATGACTCCTTTGCAATGACGAGTTGCCATCACCGGAACAGAGACCCATGTGTCCAAGAGCAATTTGACGCCTGAACCAGTTAGCCACTCGTCAAGCGCAAGAGAAAATAGAGTAGGAGAAAAGTAGGTCGCAAAACGTTTGTCTGTATCGGCGAGACTGGGATTGCCTGTCCATGCATCAGGCAACGTATTTGGACCATATTGGATAGCAAGGTGCAGCAGTTCGTCAGCAACGCCGAACATTACTTTCTTGCCTCTCCCGTCACAAATCGGCTCATACCAACTGATTAGCCCAAGGGTCGCTAGCCCGCCCAGCGTAATGCTTTTTTCCACTAGAAGCACACTTGCACCCAAACGGCTGGCAGAAACGGCGGCAGCCAACCCGCCAATGCCCCCGCCACAAACGATTACATCATAATTGCCAATCACGGGAATGGCTAGATTCTCGGTTATTGTCTCTCTCATGACTCCATCCCTTCATGCCCTATTGTGCTTCCATTAGCCTATCCACAACTAACTGCCGAAATTCTGGCGATAATGTAGCAAAGTATGCCGAAAAGCCAGTAACCCGAACGACCAAATCCGGATACAGTTCCGGATTTGCGTGCGCGGCACGGATCATGTCAGCGTCTACAATATTCACATTGATCAAAGTTCCTCCACGATCAAGATGCGTCTCAAGCAACGCCATGACTTTTTCTACTCCACCGTGCATTCTTGAAATGCCAGGATCCAATTCCATTTGAAAAGGGGCTGTGTTACCGCGTTGGCACTGCACAGCGATAATGGCTTCCGATATGGTCGTCATCTCGCCATTCTTGACTGAACCAGGCATTGGATTGGCGCCATGGTTGATAGGCGTCCCAGCCAAGCGTCCATCAGGCGTAGCGCCAACCTGCTTGCCAAAAGCAATCGTTTTTGACCAGGAAAACAGACCTGGTATAAAACGCGCACCCTCAGAAGAATGTCCCGCAGAGACCAATCTCGAAAAGAGTTGTGAAATTCGGACTGCCCACTCAAGTCCAAGACTGTTAGATTGACCATATTTCTCCGCCGTAAGCATCAATTGGCGAATCCGGAGTCCTTCTGGTCCTTCGTAGTTTTCCTGCAAGGTCCTTATGATTTTTCTCCAACTAATTCGATGCTCCCTTTCCACTCGCTGTTGTAGCGCGGCAAAGGAATCTGCGGCTACTGCGATCCCAGCACCGTCAACTCCGATGGTGTAATAATCCAGACTTTTATCTGAGGCATCGCGGCCTTTTTCGATAGGTCCCCGACAAAAAAGATTCAGGAATAGTTCTGGCGAGTTGTATCTATTGGCCCTCAAATGGAAATCCGTAGTCTTGAAAACCACATCCAGCGCCGCAGCTAAATGCTTTTCGAAAAATTGCCACAGGGCATCTGTCGTTGGTTGCCGTTCCTGCGCCAGGTCCTCGAATGCCACTGTAAAGACCTTCGCCAGGTTGACTTTGATACTATCATTCAGACCGTATTCTACGCCAGGGATTGCCATCCAATTGCAGCCAACTGCAATTCGATTCCGAGCAAGTTCTCTTGAAAATCCATTTTGGATGAATCCCGAAACCAATGACTTGTCACCGGAAAACCTGGGCCAGGCATTTTTGTGTTCAAAGAGTAATTCCACAGCGCGTCGGAAGAAAGCCCTGTCCAGCCCATCATGCATTCGCACAGTCAGATTAGCGGTGATATTCAATCGGTCTGCGGCTTCCAAGATGAGCCATGACACGCGATTGACTAGATCATTGCCATTTTCGTCTGGACCACCCAGCTGATAATATTTCGTATCGGACAACAGCACGCCAGCAATGTAATACACAGCATCTTCATCATCAATCAATCTCTTTTCTATATCCGCCAAGTAGTATGGGAACAAAAGCACGTCCAATTGGCCGCCAGCGCCCTCGCGGTTGAAGCACCGACCAGCAATGTTATACCAGCAAATGAATTGACAGGCTTCGCGCATGGTTCTCGGTGGGTTTTCTTCAACCCATCGGTTGGCTTGGAACATTTCCGCAAGGTTATTTCGGAGCAACGGGTCATTTTCCTGTGCAAGTTTTTCCTGAACGCACTGTGATGTACGGCGAATCCAGTTTATGATCGATATGATTACTGTTTCTTCCGCCGCATAAAACTCCCGTGTCTCTTGATCGAGAGCATTGATGGATGCGTACCGTCGGACTTTATTCAGTAAACCACCCCATCCTAGTTCCAAGCCTATTCGGACGTCACCACAGAAATGGTGAACTTGACCGATGCCATGATCGATCTCATATTTTTCGATCATGGGTAGAAACTCCGAAAAGTCGTATTCCGGATTCCAACGAACCTTCCTAAATCTGTGAAGGATCTTGAAGTAGTTGCCAGCCATCGAAGAGTAAGGAACCACCACGGGGGGAAAACTGCCTGTCATTGATTCATAGTTACGTGCCCAAGCGGTATACCCGTGAAAATCACCGTTTTCATGGGTAGCCACAGGACTCCAGTCATACCCTTCGGGCGGGACAAGATAGTGATAATCATCTTCGTCCATATAGCCCTTGTATTTCAATTTCTTCTGGGTTTCGGCGATCTTGTCTGACCGCAACAGGGCGATGCGCCTTGAATAGATTTGTTTTTTATCTTCTAAAGACAGTTGTTGCATGGTGATTAAATCCTTTCGCAAACAACGGGAATACCACAGGCGCTTGCCGCAGCGACAAGGTCATTGATTTTGTCTTTCCGTAACGGATTGACTTTCCCCAGTTTGTATGGCAATCCCAAGTTTTCGTATTTTGCTGGGGCAAGGGGATTATAGGTCAGCAACTCGTAATATTCAGCAACCGTGTTTTGGCTGATCCAAGTGGCAATCTGAGAAATATTTTCTCTGCTGTCGGTTACGCCTGGAATCAAGGGGGTTCGAATCACCAAAGGAATTTTTCTCGCCGAGACCTGCCGGATATTTTCTAGGATCATCTGGTTTGAAACCCCAGTTTCTTTTTCGTGTACCTGGTCATCGAATATTTTGATATCGCAAAATATCATGTTCAAGTGCAATAACGCTGGCTCAATGACCTGTAAGGGCGCAGACATATTCGATTCGATGGCGGTATGGATGCCCAACGCCTGACATTGCTTAAGCAACTCAGCAACAAATTTCGGTTGCAAGAATGGTTCTCCACCAGAGATTGTTACTCCACCGCCTGAGGCAACATAGTACGGAAGATCAGCGGCTACAAGGGAGACCACTTCGTCAACTGTCATTTCGTTTCCAATCAGGCATAATGCCCCTGAAGGGCAATGCTGGACACAGCGGTGACAGTGATTGCATAACGACCTGTCGAAATTTCTTTCATTTTCTTTTTTGGTCAAAGCTCCTGTGGGACAAATTTGATAGCAGGCTTGGCAATCAATGCATCTCGTTCTATAGAATACAATATCTGGTTGAAAGCCAAGGGACTCTGGGTTGTGGCACCAATGGCAGTGCATATTGCAGCCCTTCATAAAGACTGTTGTGCGAATGCCCGGTCCATCATGCAGACTGAATTTTTGGATATCTGAAATGATTCCGCTCGCGTTGGGATGATCGTCCACATGACTCATCCTAAAACTGGATCCCCAATTTTTCAAGTTCGTTCCTAAGATCTGCCAATTCCTGGTTTGAATAGGTTTTTGCAGGATACACCGCATGACCCACGTCATACCCCATCAACCCCAAAGCGGCTTTGGTGGAATTGACCACGCCATTGACGCCGTATCTCAAAAGTACGGAAATTACCCGGTTGATCCGATACTGATATTCCTGGGCCGTTTTGAGGTCGCCATCGGTAAAGGCTTTATACAAGCCAACAAACCAGCCGGGCATAATGTTATAGGTTGAACCGATGCCTCCGTCAGCCCCCATCACCAAGCCGCACAGAAGGGTCTCGTCGGGGCCGTTGATCAAGTTAATGTTTCCGCCGTTGACCTCTTTAACTCTTCGCATTTCATAATAGTCTCGGATGGAAAATTTGGCGCCAATCACGTTGGGAATTTCCATCAACCGTCCTATGAACCGGGGTAGATTGGCGGCAGATGTCATGGAGGTGGCATAGACCAGCACAGGAAGATCGGTTTCACCTGCAATAGTCTTGTAGTACTCTACGACTTCATCCTCAGTATATTTGAAGAAATAGGCGGGGGGCAATGAAGCAATGGCAGCCGCGCCGATCTGGCTGGCATGCCTAGTCAGGCGAAGGGCGTCATGAATGTCGGGAGCGCCGATATGATCGATGATGATGCCTCTTCCTTTGACTGCCCCGATGGAAACTTCCGCCATCTTCATTCTAGATTCGGCGCTGATCGCGGGTCCTTCACCTGTTGTTCCGCAGATGTAAAACCCTTGAACGCCTTCGGACAAGTGCCAATCGATCAATTGATTGACGGCCTTCGACTTGATCGCGCCATTTTCATCAAACGGGGTAATCAGGGCTGGCATAATTCCCTTGAACCGGATGTTGTCCATTTTTTCCTCCGAATTATTGTTGGCTAGCGCAAAATCTTTTCTGTACACCATTTAACCTTGCCTGCCTTGGTCCACAATTCCCTGCACTAGCTGTTCCAACCCCGCGAAATGTGCCTGAATTCGTTGGGCCGCCAAAGCGCCATCCTGATTCCGTACGGCCTCCAGCACATTGAAGTGGTTTTGCAGTGTCGTCTCCGGATGCGGGCTGGGAAGAATACCATAGTGTTGATACGCCACCCAAAAGACATCAATCAACGCGATCAGGGCTTTGTTTCCCAAGACCTCGTACAAAGTACGATGAAACGCGCGGTCTTCTTCACTCGTCGGTTCGTTTGCAGCAACTTTGCCCTTCCACTGCTCCAAGAGCAGTTGTAGCTTATTCAGTCCGGCCGGCGTAATCCGCCGGCATACCTCAACAATCGCTGCCGTCTCAATCAACTTGCGAATCTGAAGGATTTCCGAAAGTTTGGTGGGGTCAAAGTTCAAGCCAAACGCGAGAAGGGTAAGCACCGAGTCGAAGTTGAACTCGCGAACGAAGATTCCAGCGCCTTGCCGGACCTCGATGATGCCGAGCGACTCGAGTGCTTTGACGGCTTCCCTGACAGAGCTGCGACTGACCTCCAGGTCAGCTGCCAGTCGAGCCTCGGGCGGAAGAGGATCACCCGGTTTCATTCGATTGGTCGTGATATTTTCTTTGATTCTTTCCTGAACGGCTCTGTTGAGCGCCGGAGAACGCAGGGACTTGGCTTCCACAATTTCCTCCCTCTGAATTGACAGGAGATATGATTTGGCGTATAATCCTGTCGGGTATCAGATGTCTGGTATCAGATGTCTGATAACATTATACGATTCAATCAAAGAACTGTCAAGTCAACAATTCTACTTTGTTTCCAGGAGGTGATGCCAAGAACTCAAACCGCCTGAAATCTTCGACTGCCGATCCGATTCCAATTTTCAAGGAGAAGAACGATGAAGTACTCGCGTGTTTTACTCGCGCTGCTCGTGTTGGTCGTGATCGCCGTTGCGTGCGCGCCTGCCCCAACGGCGACTCCGATCCCGCCAACCGCCGCGCCCAAGCCAACCATGGTTCCACCGACTGCGGCTACCGCCGCGACCAAGGCACCCGAGCCGACCAAAGCCGCCGTTCCGCCGACTGCTGCGCCTACCGCTTCTGGCGGAACGTACCGCTCAGCCCTGCGGACTGGTACTATGACGGGCTCACTCTGGACCACAAGTGGTATTCGTCTGGACGGCACCATCCTGCAAACGATGGCGGCGCTCAAGTGGACGCTGGACGGTTTGCAACCATTGCTTGCCGAAAAGTGGGAAATGCTCGACGGCGGCAAGTCGTGGATCTTCTATCTACGCAAAAATGTCAAATGGCACGATGGAGACCCCTTCGATGCCGATGATGTCGTGTTCACATTCAATGCCTACGCCAATCCTGCCGTTGCATCGAGCTGGGCGTCCAAGGTCACAGGGATTCAAGGATATGATGAGTTCAAGGCTGGCACTGCTACCAGTCTATCGGGCGTCAAAAAAGTCGATCCATACACCGTGCGCTTTGATCTGAAAAACGCAAATCCTTTGTGGGCGCAAGTTGACCAAATCTTCATCTCCATTCTGCCAGAGCACATTCTAGGCAAGGTCAAGCCGAACGAGTTGCGTGCCCATCCCTTCTGGCTCAATCGCGTTGGCACGGGACCCTTCAAGTGGAAAGAATACAAACCCGACCAATCCCTTGAAGTTGTCCGCAATGACGATTACTTTTTGGGCGCGCCGAAACTCGATCGCATCATTTATCAGTACTACGCCGACATTCCCACGATGCTGAATGCCATCGAAAAGGGCGAGGTGGATGACACGGCGTACGAAGGCGGCGGCATCCCGTACACTGAGGTCGAACGCTTTGTCAAGAACCAGAACTTGGTGACTCTGGCAAATTATGATGCGGGCTTGCCGACCTACCTCCAGTTGGATCTGAATCGCCCCTACTTCCAAGATGTGCGCGTGCGGCAAGCGATGATGTACGCGATTGACCGCAAGACCCTAGTCAAGACGGTGTTGCAGGGACGTCCCCGCCTGGCGAACACGATCTATCCGCAGACCTGGGCAGTTGCTAGCGATCTGGAACAGTACGATTTCAATCCAGCCAAGGCACGCGAACTGTTGACTGCGGCTGGCTGGGACAAGAACCGCAAGGTCGACTTTATCTACTACTACAACGATCAGGTCAGCAAGGATATGGTCGTCGCGATCCAGCAGTATCTGGCAGATGTGGGGATCAACATCGTGCCGCGGCATCATTTCAATAAGTAGGGGGAGCCGCCTGCGGTTGCCACGATGCACCCAATTGACGCTGCGCAGCTTGCTGGGTAATCAGGTCTGCCAGACTGGGCATTTG
>VGOB01000070.1 GCA_016865935.1 Chloroflexota bacterium
GCAACGGGATCGAGGGTCGTATCAGTGTTATTCGACGCACAGTCCAGTTGACTCGTTGTCCCAATCACGGTCTGGACGGTTTCGAGCGCTGGATTGGTTGGGGGATCATCGTCGCCAACTTGGTAGTGCTTGCCCGAAAACTTCACAACCGTCGTCGCGACTCGAAACGTCAAGCAAATTGAATTTTCCAACAAGAACTAGTTATTCGCCTCTTTCGAACGGTTTCGTCAGCGCGGCGGGTTGCACAAACGCAACGCGCGCCGCGAACATCAACGCGATGATCGTCAGCACGTACGGCATCATCAACGCAATGTCGGACGGAATCGGAATGTTGAGCACTTGGATCCAGAGTTGCAGCGCGTTCACCATACTGAACAACAAACAACCCAGCATCACGCGAAACGGCTGCCACGCGCCAAAGTACACGAGCGCGACCGCGATAAAGCCCTGCCCGCTCGTAATATTTTGCTGAAAAATATTGAGCAGCGCAATCGAAAGCGACGCGCCCGCGAGTCCAGAGAACGCGCCGCCGAGCGTTACCGTGATGTAACGAATCTTCGCGACGCTGATGCCGAGTGTGTCCGCCGCTTCGGGATTTTGTCCGACCGCGCGCACTTGCAAACCGAACGTCGTTTTGTTCAGCACCCACCACGCAATCGGCACGAGCGCGAACGCGAGGTACACTAAAATATTTTGATTGAACAAAATCGGACCGACAATCGGCAAATCGGTCAGGATGGGAATCTGGATGTCCTGAAAACCGGTAACCGTCTGCGGCGATTTCACGGTGACGCGGTACAGCAAATCGGAAAGTCCCAGCCCGAACAAGAAAACGCCGATACCGCTGATGCCTTGTTCCGCTTTGAGCGTGACGCTGATAAACGCCATCCCCAAGCCCATCACCAAACCGACGATGATCGCCGCGAGCAGACCGAGCCACAAATTATCGGTTTGCAAGACGACGATGTACGCCGTGTACGCTGCGACGAGCATAATTCCTTCGACACCCAGGTTCAGCACGCCGCTGATCTGCCCGAACGTCTCGCCGATTGCCGCGTACAAGTACGAGGTCGCCAGCCGCACGCCTGATGTGAGAATACCGATGAGAACGTTGAGGGAGAAGAGATCTGAAATCATCTGCGAATCCTATTTCTGATTTTCGATTGCCGATTTTCGATTGAGCCAATCAGCAATCGAAAATCAAAAATCGAAAATTCCTACTTGGTTTCCGCATCCACGCGTTTCACGCTCCGCCGTTGCGCCCAGATTTGCGACGCGACAACGAACACGACGATCAAACCGTCGAGCGTGACGACGAACGCCGATGGCACTTGAATCGTGCGCTGCAACTGATTCGCGCCGACGAGCAACGCGCCAAACAAAACCGATGCGGGGATCGTGCCGATGGGATGCAAGCCGCCGAAAAGCGCGGCGACGATACCGTTAAAGCCCGCGTTGCCGGTAAACCCGTGCGCCGAGCCATCGCTGAACAAACGATGCGTCACGCCGAGCAACTCGACCGCGCCGCCAAGTCCGGCGAGCGCGCCGCTCAACAAGAACGCGAGCAGTTGATAGCGTTCGACGTTGATGCCCGCGTAGCGCGACGCGCGCGGATTCGCGCCGACCGCGCGAATGCGATAGCCAATCGTCGTCCGCCAAAGCAAAATGTACGCGAGGATCGCCAGGACGACGCCAAGTAAAATGCCGCCGTGAAAGCGCGTGGGAATCCAGCGCCACAAATCGGTGTCAAGCGGCAGACGTTGAGTTTGCGGAATTTTGATCGCATTGTCGGCGGTCGTCGGATCGATGATCGGACCCGTGAGCAAAAAGACCATAAAAAATCCCGCGATCGAGTTGAGCATAATCGTGCTCAGAACTTCGTTGACGCGGAATTTCACTTTGAGCACTCCGGCGAGTCCGCCCCAAAACGCGCCGCCGAGAAATCCGGCAAACAATCCAAGCGGCACGAGAAAAATCGCGGGCGCATCTTGAAACGTCAAGCCGATTGCCGTCGCGGCAATCGCGCCCATCACAATTTGTCCTTCGCCGCCGATGTTGATGACGCCGCAGCGGTACGCGATGCACGTGCCGATGCCGACGAACAACAGCGGGCACGCCTTGACGAGCGTATCGGCGAACGCGTTGGGACTGCCGAACGCGCCTTGCACCATCGCGGCGTACGCGTCCAGCGGATTCGCGCCGAGCGCGAGGAGCATCACCGCGCCGACAAGCAAACCCAAGCCGCCTGCGATCAGCGGCACGATGATCGCGTTGAGTCGAGACAGATCAAATTTTTTCATTGATGCCCAATGACTCCTGAATATAGATGGGACGTTCGCAAACGGTACTTTTCGACTGACGAGGATGCCAGACGCCGCCGCACGACTTTGTACGCGCGTCGACCGCTTGCCGAGGTTGCTGCACAACTATTATATCACGATTTGCGGCGGAGAGCAAAAAAGCGCAGGCGCGCTATTCTCACGCTTGGGTATTCGACTATGCCCGCTTGCCTTTTATCTTCGAATCATCCAACCTGCCCCCTGATCCTCTCCGCCAGCGACTGCAACTTGTCTTTCTTGGGATACAACGCCGCGCGCGGAATTGGACGAAAATCCTTGCTCCAAAATTTGTCTGGCGGCGGCAAACGGAACTTGGCGATCAGCCGCCGCGAAAAATCAAGTTCCATTCGCCGATACTCTGCTTTCGCTTCCAAACTGATCGTCGGATATTCGCCGATGAGGTAGCCCTCTTGATAATGCGGACGCAGCGCGGTCGGCGGGCAAATGCTCAAGAGTCGAATGATCTGAATTCCAGTTTCCGACGACGCGGTCACACTGCCACTGATCTGCGGTAGTCCCAAAATGTAAACCATCGGCTTGGACGCGCGCGCGCCTGAATACGCGAATGAACACGCGACGCGCAAAGAACTCGTCACGTCGAGCAACGGCGTCTGGCACACTTCGTAATGCTGCAAAATTGCCCAACGCAAAATATCGTGAACCCGGATCCGTCGCTTGCCCTCAAACGAATATTCCTGCGCCAATAACTTTTCGGCGCGTTGGAGTCGATCGAAACGCTTTACGAAATCAGAGGTCTTGACGTAGTTCGAGCGCGAACGAAAGATGGAGGGATAGAGAATCGTCGAGCCGCGACTGTTGCGATAATCGTCATCCTGTCCACGAAAAAACAAAACGTACTCGGGATTCCTGAAAGAAAGGTAAGCAACTTTTTCGACCAGGTCTTGGAAATGCTTGACCCGATACCCCGCATCCTGGCGCAACTCGCCGAGGGAGTACGGCTTTAATTGCGTTTGTCCATTGACCAACGACCACACGGGTCGCCCAAAATCGCGCATTCTATCCTCCCCTATTCGACACGCGCCACATCACCGTACAACTGCATGCGCCCAAAACTGAATCTCCCCATTCTTGAACGCGCCCGGATGATGTTTGAAACCTTCCTTCAAACTCGCGCTGTTGAGATTGTCAATACCCGCTTGAATGATCTGCGGACCTGTTTTCTGAATTTCCGCCGCGCTCTTCGCGCTCGGACGCACGATCGCGATGTGCCCATGCCTTTTCGGATCGGGACTCTTGAGACTCGCGACGACGAGATAGCCCTGATTCGCCAATGCCTGCGCTTGCGCGCCATCCGCAATGCGCGTCCACCCGTTTGCCGCGCCTTGCGCGTTCAGCCAATCGCTCTGCGCGTTCGCCAGCATCACTGTCGGATGATCGGGCGGACGGAGAATGTAAACGCCGAGATTCTTCGCCGCCGCCGCGACGAACTTGCTGCAATGCGTTGTGTCCGCATCCGCGCGTTTGCCATTCGGCTCGCCGGTTTCCCAATTCACGGCGACGCCGCGCAACCAACGGGTTTCCACCTGCATCGCATCGAGCACGCGCGCGAGCGCTGCCGCGTCCGCGCTTGGTGTTGCGCGCGCGACGATCTGAGTCGGCGTCGCTCGCGTTGGCGCAAGCGTGATGTTTGGGGTAACCGGCGCATCGCATGCGACGATGAGCACACCCAGTAGCGTCACAAGAGCAAACGCAAATACGCGTGGCATCAGCGCGCCCTGCGCTTTTCGCTTTGCCACCACCCGGCTTGGATCGCGACGCCGAGGACGAACAGCGCGACAAACGCGATCAGCGCGAGCGCGTGGCGCGGCAGAAAGACTTGCGTCAGCGTGAGCGCGCCGACGAGCGACGACAAACCGATCAGCGCCCAATCGAACAGCGCGACGATCACGATCGTGCCGATGATCCCGCCGACGATGAACGCGATCAGCGTGAGCGCGCCGGAATCCAGGTTCGATAATTCGAGCAGCGCGATCCCCAGGTATCCGCCCGCGAAAAAGCCGACTGCCGCGACGACGAGTTGTTGCAAGAAAATCGCGAGCAGCGCGCCGATGATTCCTACGCCAACCGCGACGACGAGCACGACCCAATCGGGCTGAGACGTAAACACGCGCGCCGCAACGAACGCACCCACTTCAAAACCAATCAACGCGACAAAGAGCCAGAACAACCTGCGTCCCAGTGTAAGCAGCGCGACGCCTTCGAGGATTTTGAAGAATGTAAGCATCTCCATCTCACTGAGGAGGTTGGAGGTTTGAAGATAGAAATTGGAAAAACCCTCCTCCAACTTCCAATCTCTAATCTCCAACCTCTAACTTCCAACTTCCACTTTCACCTCCGGCGCTTTGACGCGCACCGATCCCACATTGCCTTCCAAGGTTTTGTGCGTCCCGTCGCAAAACGGAAACTTGCTTGATTTCCAACACCGGCAGAGCGAGACCTGTTCGCCCGGTTCCAATTCCACTATCGTCCGCAAATGCCCATTGTGTTCTTCGTCCGTAATTTTTGCCATCTCGGTTCCCTTATTTTCTCGCATCCAACTGCGACACAATCATCCCAGCGAACATTACCGCACAACCGATCACGCCGCGCAAAGGCAGAGTTTCATTTAACAACCACCACCCACCGAGCGCCGCGACCACCGTTTCCAGGCAAAGAATGAGCGCGGCTTGCGACGGCGGCGTTTCGCGCTGACCAATGACTTGAAGCGTGTACGCGACGCCAACCGAAAGCACGCCCGCGTACAAAATCGGCGCCGCGCCATCAAGCAGACCCTCGACGCGGATCGTCTCGAACAACATCGCCGCGACAAAACTTGCCGCCGCACAAATCGCAAATTGCAGCAACGATAACCGAATCGCGCCAATCGGCGAAGAGAATTTGGCGATGAGGTGAACGTGCGTCGCCCAGAAAAACGCGCCGATCAACACGAGCAAATCACCGTACTCGATCGTCAGCGCGTCCGTCACCGAAAGCAGGTACAGCCCGATCACCCCAGCGAACGCGCCGATCCACGTCCACGCGCCGGTGCGTTGGCGCAACGCGAGACCCAGGATCGGCACGATGATCACGTACAAGCCCGTGATGAAACCCGCTTTGCCCGCCGTCGTGTACACTACGCCGAATTGTTGCAACGACACCGCCAAAAAAAGGAACAACCCCACCGCACCGCTGCCGAGGAAAATTGTTTTGCGATTCGCCGTCGCGCGCTCCGTGTCGCGGTAGAACAATGCGAGCGGCAAAAGTGTGATGCAACCAATGAGAAATCGCACGGCGTTGAATGTAAACGGCGAAACGAACTCCATGCCTTGACGCTGGGCGACGAACGACAAGCCCCAAATGATCGCGGTGATGAGTAGAATGATTCTTGATTTCAAAGAATACTTTCCCCGACCTAACCACTGTGAACTGTATTTTACACCGCGTCACCCCAGCGTTGCGATCTCATTCAACGCTTTTTTGCCAATCGTCGGCACAACCACATCATCTGTCGGATAACCAACGACGAGTATCAAAAAGGGACGTTCGTTCTCAGGTCGCCCAAGAATTTTGTTGAGGAATCCCATTGGGCTTGGCGTATGGGTGAGACAAACCAAGCCTGCGTGGTGAACCGCCGCAATCAACAATCCCGCCGCGATCCCAACTGATTCATTCACGTAATAGTTGGCAAGTTTTCGACCATCCGGCATGACGCGACAACTCTGTGCGAAAATCACAATTAGAAGGGGCGCAATCTCCAAGAATGGCTTATCCGCATCCGTCCCGAACGGCGCAAGATCGACAAGCCACTCCTTGGTCGCGCGATGTCGGTAGAATTCGCGCTCCTCTTTCTCCGCGCCCACGCGAATCTGCTGCTTGACTTTGGGATCGGTCACGCCGACGAAATGCCACGGTTGGAGATTCGCTCCGCTCGGCGCACTCGCGGCGGTGAGGACACACTCCTCGATAATTTCGCGCGGCACCGATCGGTTGGAGAAACATCGAACTGTGCGCCGCCGCTGCATCTCGGCGCGAAAATCTGCCGCGCGCCGCTGCATCTCCTCGAGCGGGTACTCGCGGTACGTGGTCAGTGGCGCAAACTTGGACGAATCCACCTTACTCCTGCTCAAACGTCGTGCCCAACGCGCCCGGGGGCGTGCCGCGCAACGATTGCCAGACCCGACGCGACCACGGCGAGCCGCTGAAGAAACGATCCAGCGCCTCGTTACTGACAAACAAGAGCGCGAGAATCATCAAGGCGAACGGCGCAGTCTGGAATACCTGGGTCGGCACATTCGCAAACGCGCTTTGCGCGAAACTGCTGACGGATTGCAAGCCGCCGAAAATATACGCGCCGATTGCGCCGCGAATCGGATGCCATCCGCCGAAGATGACAATCGCCAACGCGATCCAGCCGATGCCAAAGGTGTGATGATAACTCCAACCCAGTTTGACGAACAGCGAGTACGTCGCGCCGCCAAAACCGACGAGCGCGCCGCCGATCAGCGTGTAAAGAAATCGCTGCGCGTTCACGTTCGCGCCGCGCGCAAACGCCGCCGCCGGTCGCTCGCCGATGCCCTGCAATTTCAATCCCGGCTGTGTCTTGTACATCCACCACCACGCCGCGAAAATCAAGAGGACACTCAAGTAAACGACGACATTTTGATCAAAGAAAATCTTGCCGAGCACCGGAATCTCCACTAGCCCCGGAATCGCCAAATGCGGCACCGCCGGTCCCGGCTTGCGCACGTACGGGTTGCCGAAAAACGTCGAGAGATCGCCGCACAGCAACGTCAAGATAAAGCCGACTGCGATCTGATCGAGTTTGAGGATGATGCTCGAAAACGCGACGATGGATGCAACCAACGCGCCGACGATCATCGCCGCAAAAAACGCGAGATACAAATTGTCGGTGGTGAACGCGACGGCAAAGCCGACCATCGCGCTCAACAAAATCGTGCCGTCGAGCGACAGATTCGTCACACCAGATTTTTCGCTCAGCGTCTCGCCAATCACCGCAAAGACCAACGGCGCGCTCTCGGCAAGCACAGAGGCGAATGTCAGAATGATAAAAGTAGTATCCATAAGTTGACTGGCTGGATAGCTTGCTGGTTGGATAGCCACCGCAGGCAATGCTGCAACGATCCAATCACGCAACCATCGAACTATCTAAACTTGGAGCGAACTCCCTGACTCAGCACAAACAACAACACGATCATGCCTTGCAGCACACCGCCGAGCGCGGAATCAATTTGCAGATCGAGCGGCAGCGCGATGCTCCCTTTGGTCACCGCCGCGAAAAAAAACGCGACCAAGGGGACAAGTGGCGCGCGGAAACCCGAGAGCAAGACGACAAGAATCGAAAGATAACCGTACCCGCCCGAAATCGAAGGAATCAAACGCGCCCACACGCCGACGGCTTGCTCCGCGCCGGCGAGTCCGGCGAAAGTTCCGCAGAGCGCGAACGCGCCCAGCATATAACGACTCGTCGGAATACCTAGCCAGAAGGCAGAACGAATATTTTTGCCAATCGCCTTCAACTGCAAGCCCCACAACGTGCCGCGCAGCGCGAGATAAACGAGAATCAACGCAATGATCGCGAGAATAATTTCGATGGGGCCGACGGACATGCCGGGAAAATTCGGCAGCCACGCGGCGGGGCGAAAGGGTTCCGTCCCGCTCGTCGAAGCGATGCCGGCGCGCTTCCACGGACCGATGATCAAGTACAGCGCGACGCCCATCGCGACGAAATTCAGACCCAAGCCGCCGAAAATTTCGTGGACGCGTCCGTACACTTTGAGCGCGCCCGCGAATAACGCCCACAGCGCGCCGCCCAGCGCGCCGCCGACGAAAATCAACGGGAGCAAAATTTCGGCGGGCAGATCGAACGTGCGCGCGACCCAGGTCGCAAAGATCGCGCCCATCACCATTTGCCCTTCGATGCCGATGTTCCACAGCCCAGCGGTGAATGTAATGAACAAGCCAACGGAACAAAAGACGAGCGGGACCCAGGCATCCATCACGCTGCTTAATTTTTCCGCGCTGCCGAACGCGCCATTCCACATCGTCGCGTATGCCTTCGCCGGATCCGCGCCGATGGCGATGAGCGCGAGCGTCGTCAAAAGCAATGCGAGCAGAATGGGACCAATCGTCCACAAAAAATCGCCGACGATGTTTGCGCGATTGCGCGATGTTATTGTATCTTCTGTCATGTCATTGCCAGCTTGGAGGTTGTAAGTTAGAGGTTGGAGGTTAGAGGTTGGAAGTTGCCAGCGGATTGGATCTTCAATCTCTAATCTCTAATTTCCATTCCCTTCCCCGCAATCAATTCACCCAATTGGTGCGCTGATGTTTCCTTCGCGTTCAACGCCCGCGCAACGCGTCCGCCGGAGAAAACGAGAATCCGGTCGCTGTATTCCAAAATTTCGTCGAGGTCAGCCGACGCGAAAAGGATCGCGGTCCCGCGCGTGCGCCGCTCGAGCAATTGACTCCACACCCACATCGTGGATTCGATGTCAAGTCCGCGCGTCGGGTGTTCGAGCAGAATCAATTTCAAGCCGGGTTGCAAGAGCGCGAGGAGCGCGCGTTGTTGATTGCCGCCGGACAACGCCTCGACGCGCGAGGTGGGGACGCCGCGAATGCTATATTCTTGAATTCGCGTTTGCGCGCAAGTCTGTGCAGCGGGCCAGTTGACGAAGAATTCCGTAGACCGTTTTGCCAAGATAAAATGTTCGGTGAGGTTCAAGCCGGGCACCAGACCTTCTTCCAAACGCCCTGCCGGAAGATACACGGCGCCGCGCTCTAAAAATTCGCGGTACGGGCGGCGATTCATCCGCGCGCCGCCAAGCTGAATCTCGCCGGTGACCGGCTGATCCAAACCGGCGCACGCGCGCAAGAACAAGCGCTGTCCACTGCCCTCGATGCCCGCCAGTCCGATCACTTCGCCGGAGCGCACTTGCAAATTGATCTCCGGCAAGCGCAACCGATAATCGGCGACGCACACGTCGCGCAATTCCAGCACCGGCTCGCCCAGTGCGACTGTTGCGCGCGCGCGTGTTTCGAGCGACTGACCGAACATCAAGCGCACGAGTTGATCGGCGGTGAACGGGCACGTCACTTCGCCGGTCACTTTGCCCAAGCGCAGGACCGTCACCTTGCCGCAGAGGTCTTCGGCGTCTTGCAGTTTGTGCGTGACGAATATAATCGTCATGCCTTGCTGCGCGAGCAGCCGCAGCGTTTCAAAAAGCTTTATCTTCTGCGGCAGCGAGATGCCGGTCGTCGGTTCATCGAAGATCAAAATCTTCGCGCCAAGCGAAAGCAGGCGCATGATTTCGAGTTGCTGCCGCTCGCCGACCGTCAGCGCGCTCACCAGCGCATCGGGAGCCAGATCGAAGCCGAATTGCCGCGAGAATTTTTCAAGATCCGCCAGCGCGCGCGCGCGCTTTTGGATAAAACCATCTTCGCGCCCGAGCAGAAAATCGTCAAGCACGGTGAGCGGCGGAAAATCGAGCGGGTCTTGGTGGAGCATCCCGACGCCGGCGCGAATCGCTTCGGCGGGGTTTTTGAACGCGACCGCGCCGCCATCGAGCAAAATTTCTCCGGCATCGCGACGGATAAAACCGGAGAGAATTTTCATCAGCGTAGATTTGCCCGCACCATTTTCGCCGAGCAAACCATGGATCGTGCCGGACTCTATCGTCAGGCAGATATCGTCGTTCGCGTGAACCGCGCCGAAATGTTTGTGAATGTGTTTCAGTTCGAGGCGCATGATAGTCCATTTGTCCAATAGTCGGATCGTCAGGTAGCCATTCGCGCTGACTACCTGACGACTTGACCACGCGACTATTCGACTACTTTGTCGGCGCGCTTTGACCGGTCATGCCTTGGAGCAATTGCGGCAAGTACCAGATTTCCTTGTCGGTCGCAGTTGCGCCATCCTTCACGTAAACCTTTCCGTCTTGCAACGTGAGGGGACCCTTCCACAGATTGATGCTACCATCGGCGAGTCCTTTGATGAACGCCTCGACCTTGGTCTTGTTGTCTGCGCTCAATGCCTTGCCAAAGGTAAAACCGACTGCGCTGGTGTCCGGGCTGTTGAGATCCTTCCAATCCGGTCCGTCCCACTCCCATGCTTGTTTCCACTGACCATCGCGGAACGCTTGCACAGTCTTGAGATAGCGCGGACCCCAGTTAAAGTACGGCACGCCGAGACAAACATTTTCGGCTTCCTTGCAACCGTCCTTGTAGTCGTACGAGACCGCCCAGACCTTTTCGCCTTTCGCCCCGCGCTGTCCGGCGACGACGAGCGCTTCGGTCGTGTCAATGCCAGAGATCACAATATCGTTGCCGGCGTTGAAAAAGTCATTGGCAACTTTGGTCGGATCGAGCGTGACGCCCGGGATGTTGAACCAAAAGCCGATCCATTTCACATCGAACTTGAGGTCGGCGGCGTTCTTTTTCGCGACGTTGACCCAACAATGCTTGGCGCCGAGGTACACCGACGCGGCGAGGCGGCGCGTTTCATCATTGATCAGCGGACCGAGATAGCCGAGTTTGCCAGTCTGCGTGGTGAGCGCGGCGGCGCAGCCCGCGATCATTTTACCGTATTCCATCTTGCCCATAAAGTTGCCGAGATTCGCCGGCGCTTTGAAATTGTTCCCGTCTTTCCACGCGTGATCGCCGGAAACGTTGATGAAAGTCATATCGGAGAATTTCTGCGCGACGGTGAGCGTATCGGTCTGGAAATCATCAGAAGTCGTCAGAACAAGTTTGACTCCCTTGGACTTCATGTCATTGACGACTTGCTCAAGGGTCGTGCCGGGCCGATCCGCCGGGTTCAATTTGTCGATGTAGATGAAATCCGATCCCGGCAATTTGCTCTTGACGTACTGCGCGCCGGTATAGTGCGCTTCGCTCCAGCCATGATCGTTGTACGGACCCACCAACACGACGCCGAACGTAATGCCGACAGCTTTGGGCGCGGCGGTTGGCGGCGCGGCAGTAGGTGCCGGTGCCGGCGCAGGCGCACATGCGGCGATGAGCGCCGCCAAAGCAATCAGTGTGACGACAAGTAAAACTCGCTTGGACATTTTCACTTCTCCTTTTCGATTTGAGATTTCATTCCAGTTGATCAAGCGCTGCGTTACCCTTTGCTTTTTCCCTTTATCACCCCCCTCCAACAATGAGCCAATTGCCCAATGAGCCAATGAGCCAAATCACAGTGCGAGATTCTTTGGCACATTGGTTCATTGATCGGCAAACACCGGCACAAAATCAAACTTGTTCACGTCCACCAAACCGCGATCCGTCAATTTCAATTCTGGGATCACCGGCAGCGCGAGAAATGCCATCGCCATAAACGGCGCGTGCAAATCCGATCCCAGGTCGCGCGCCACTTCGGCGAGATCGTCGAGTTGCTGGCGCACGCGTTCGAGCGGTTGATCGCTCATCAGTCCGGCAATCGGCAGCGGGACGCGCGCGAGCACTTGGCCATCCGCGACGGCGACCAAGCCGCCTTGCATCGCGGCGATGGCGCGCGCGGCGGTCATCAGATCGTCGTCGTTCGTTCCGGCGACGATGATGTTGTGCGAATCGTGCGCGACCGACGAACCAATCGCGCCGCGTTTCAGTTTCAAGCCGCGCACAAAGCCGATGCCGACGTTGCCAGTCGCCTGATGGCGTTCGATCACGGCGACCTTGAGCAAGTCGCGTTCCGGATCGGAGATCGCCATGCCGTTCTTGATGCGCGCGTCTTCGACATTTTGCGTCGTGGTAATTTGATCGGGAATCATTCCCATCACGCGCACTTTTTTGTGTCCATTCACCGGCAAGCGGAGGTCCACCTTGCTCCAATTGACGTTCATCGAATTCCGCACCGGCAAATTGCGCGGCGGAATTTCTTGCGGCAGGACGCGTCCGTTGCGCGCGACGAGTTGTCCGCCGCGATAAACTTGCTCAATCGTGAACTTTTCGAAATTGTCGAAGATGATGAGATCGGCGCGGCGACCGGGTGCAATCGCGCCGCGGTCGTGCAAGTTGAAATACTCCGCCGCGTTCAGCGTCGCGATCTGAATCGCGGTGATCGGATCGAGTCCTTCGCGAATCGCGGTGCGGACGATGTTGTCAATGTGTCCTTCGTCAATCAGATCGGCGGGGAAACGATCGTCGGTGACGAAGAGGATGCGGCGCGCGTTGCGCGCGTTGACGACTGGCAGTAACGCCTGCAAGTTGCGCGCGTTCGACGCTTCGCGGATCATCACGCGCATTCCCAGCCGGATTTTCTCGCGCGCTTCTTCGACGGTGGTGCACTCGTGATCGCTCGCGATTCCGGCGGCGACGTACGCTTCGAGGTCGCGTCCGGTCAAGCCCGGCGCGTGTCCGTCAATCCGGCGATTGAAGAACGCGCGCAGTTTGTCGAGCGTTTCTTGATCGCGCAAGAGTACGCCGGGATAATTCATCATCTCGCCCAAGCCAACGACCCAGGGATCGTTCTTGAACGTGATGAGGTCCGACCAGCGCAAAATGCCGCCATTCGTTTCGAGATGCGTCGCGGGGACGCACGAAGGCACCATCACGTAAACGCTGAACGGCGTGTACTTGCTCGCTTCGAGCATATACTCGATGCCTGCGACGCCGAGGACGTTCGCGATTTCGTGCGGGTCAATGAGGACGGAGGTCGTGCCGTGCGGGACGACCGCGCGCGCGAATTCGTACGGCGGCACCATCGCGCTTTCGATGTGGACGTGCGCGTCGATCAAACCGGGCGCGATGTACTTGCCTGCGAGGTCAACGACGCGCTGCGCGGGATAATCGTTGCCGAGTCCGATGACGCGCGAGTGCGTGATCGCGACGCCGGTCTCTTCGATTTCACCGGAGAAGACGTTGACGACGCGCGCGTTTTTGAGCAACAGTTCGGCGGGCTCATCGCCGCGCGCGACTTTGATGAGGGAGGAGACTTCCATATTACAATCCTTTCACTGTTCGCCAACCAATTGGACAATGATTTGCTTCAATTGTGGAATATCGTTTTTGGCGGTATCCCATGCCAATTGAATATCCACATTGCCGTAATCATGGACGATCTTGTTACGCATACCAATCATTTTCGGCCATGGGATTTCAGGATGCTGTTCCTGAAAATCATCAGAGATGTTTCGCGCCACCTCACCAATAACCTGAATCTGATGAATCACAGCGTCTTGGCGAGTCCAGTTCTTTGCGAACCTGTTTTCATTCATTCCGCGCAGATGATACTCAATGCGCATGATGGCGTCGAGGATGTCTCGCAGGAGTCCGATGTCGTCTTTTTTCATACAAAATCACCATCTCTTTCTCTACAGTGGGACGAATGCGCGGTTTGAGCGCTTTGGCTGAAACGAGATCCGTTTTCCTCCCCAGCCGCTTGGCGAGTTCTTCTTCCAGGTCAATCCATGCAAAAAGCCCTAAAGGTCTTTTGCGCGGCTCTTCAAATTCCACGAGAATATCAATATCACTCTCCGGCGTCTCTTCGCCGCGCACAACAGAACCGAAGAGCGCGATACGTTTGACGCCGTAGGGCTGGAGGACGGGTAAAATTTGGTCGCGGAGGTGGTCAAAGTTTCTTGATTCATTTGTTTTTGTATTCATATTGAATCACCAACTGGTCGTAAGTGCCGTTTGGATACAATCGCACTGACGCATCCTTCCATCCATCGTCACACAGCAGCGCAACTGAAAAATTCATCCAGACATCTCCAGCAGTAGTCATTTGCATGCGCGTGTACGCATGCCTATCGTCTTTTCCGATTTTGCAATTGGAGAGATTGCCAACCAGAAGGTTCTCTTCAATGATTTGGTGCATACGCTCGATTTCAGGAAACTCGCTCCACTGGATCGAATTGGGCAACAAATATTCGTAGACCAATTTGGTATTCGCATTATATCGAATCTCTGCCCATGGACTGGGCGGCATAGTCCCAAGCCAGCAACAGCTTGATAGATTCCCTTGCATAGGAGAGACTTTTGCTATGAATTCTCGAACTTTTGGACTCGGATTGTTTTCAGCCGACGAAATTCGCTCTTTGAACAACCCGATCACATTTTCATAAGTGAATGGTTGCCGCTCGCCTGTGTACTGCAAGACAATCTGAATACGACCATCTTTGGCATAAGCAAGTCCCAGCCAATCCGCATAGACCACTCCAAAGGAGGACATATCGGCGGGCAAATGGTAGAGCAAACCGATAGACAATTCTCCCTTTACAAAACACTCTGCGATAATTATGTCATGGAATTGCAAATTGTCGTTCAGTTGAAGGGTGACTGGATGCGAAAGAATAGCGTCGCGGTAGATTTGCTTGCTTCCTATCGGTTCGTCGCAGGGTGGTTTGGGTGGGCAAGCCGTGAGGCAAACGGCTAAAGCCCCAAGCAGGACGGCAAGGATTATCCTTCTCATTTCTACTCTCGTTTGCTTTTCAAGCGCGCCGCGTAGGGTTGTGTTTGCCTGTATGCAAAATCGTTCCTGTGTTCTCGAGGCGAAACCCTAGCAACGACTTTTTTCATTGCGCCCTGCGCTCTCAGCCATTTCTCTCGCCGTCCGATTCTGCCGCTCAATCGCCGTCGCCGACTCCACCGTCATCGGTTCGCCGTTCTCGACGAGGTGGTTATTTCAAATTCTCCACATCCGCCAAATCTTGCAACCGTCCCACCGCGCGCTTGTTCTTCTTGAGATTCTTCAGATCAATAAAGTTCACTGCAACCTCATCCACTTTGACGCGAACACGCGCGCGGTAACAAGTTGCAAAATCAACCCCGGCTAAAGTGGTCAGCACGTCAATCCGGTTTGGCGGATTGCCCAGTTGAATGATTTGATCAGGGACAAGGAAATCGTCCGCTGTCAAACCCAGCGACGCAAAACCAAACTGCGCCAACGCTTTGACAACGCGCGCGGCATTTTGCGGCGTGCGATCAATCCACACGTCCAGGTCTTTGGTGTAGCGCGGGTGTCCGTGAAACGCGACCGCGTAGCCGCCTATCACCAAGTAGCGCGCCCTATTTTCGTTTAACGATGCGACAAACTCTTTGAAATCTTGGCTGAACACCGTACTTCCACCGATGATATTCCTGGCGGATTTGCTCCAACGCCGCCAAGCGCGCGGCGTAGGGCTGCGTCTGCCAGTACGCAAAATCGCTCTTGTGCTCTCGTAACGAAATCCTAGCAACGACTTTTTTCATTGCGCCCTATTCTCTTGATCGTTTCTCTCACCATCATACCATGCGACTCAGACCGCTTTCCTCAGCAACGGCGGCGCTTCCTTCTCAAAAAATCGTTTCACTCGATTCCACGACACGCGCTTGAGCATTTGCGGCATCGGATCGGCTTCGGCTTCCTCAAAATACGTCAGGGCTTTGATGTAATGAATTAGATTGATCTCGATACCTTGGTATTTCTTGCGATACCAACCGAGCACATCTTCAAGTGAATGTCCAGCGCGGCAGATAAAATAGAGATCAATGAAATCGCGTTTTTTGCCGCGCGTACCAATCGCATCCAGTTTCATCGCGCCGATGTCGGGCACACTGGCGATAGCCGTGTTCAACGCAATCTCGCTCTTGGCAATTTGCGGATAAGCATAACGAAAGAAACTCACCTTGACCTGGTTGAACGTACCCAGCAGCGTATCCTTCTTGCGCTGTTCCTGCGCGAACGTCCCCGCTTTTGCCAACTGCCGCACCAAATCAGCCGCGTCGAACGAGCGCGGGGTGAAATAGTCCAGGTCCACCGAAATGCGATGCCCCAAATGCAGCGCGAGCGCAGAACCGCCTGCCAGGTAAAACGCCTGTGTGATTTTCTTTTCGCCTAATAGCGCCAGGCTCCGTTGCGTTGCTTTGGGTAGCGTTTCGATAAACATCGAACCTCACTTTGTGGCAAACCGAAATAGATCGCCCAAAAATTCGCGCTCATTCTTGAAAGCGTCCGCGTCTTTTTCAAAACGCTGACGACCTCTTGTCGCGCGTAACGCTGCAAGAGCCAGCGCGCCGCTTGCGGGTCGCCCCATTCCAACAACCTTTCGATCACGTAGGTCGCGTGCTTGTCCGCGTTCAGTTTTCTTGCATCAACGTCCCAAAAGTATCGTCGCGCGAACTGGGGAATTGAATTGGCGGTTTGTTTTCTTTCCATCTATCTTGCTCCCGCTCTTTCTACCATCTCCCGCGCGATCCGATTATGCCGCTCGATCACCGCGCCCAATTCCACCGTCGTCAACGCGCCGTGCTCGACGACGACGCGCCCGTTGATGACGGACAAATCCACGCGCGGCGGCGTGCAAAAGACGAGCGCGGCAACCGGGTCGTGCAGCGCGCCGGCAAAATCCAAACGCTCTAACTTGATCGCGATAAAATCTGCGGCTCGACCTTTTTCGAGCGCGCCGATGTCGTCGCGTCCGAGCACGCGCGCGCCGCCGCGCGTCCCAAGTTCGAGCGCTTGCCGCGCGGTGAGCGCTTTTGGATCGCCGCCGACGCGCTGGAGCAACATCGCTTGGCGCGCTTCCGCGATTATGTGCGACGAATCGTTCGACGCGCTGCCATCCACGCCCAAGCCGACTTTCACTCCGGCGCGTAGCATCTTCACGATGGGCGCGATACCGGACGCGAGCCGCATATTCGACGAGGGGCAATGCGCGATACCGACGCCGAATTTGGCATAGCGCGCGATCTCCGCATCGTTCACCCAAACACTGTGCGCGAACCAGACATCGTCGCCCATCCAATCGAGATACTCCGCGTAATCGACCGGACGCTTGCCGAATTTTTGCAGGCAGAAATCTTCTTCGTCGCGCGTCTCCGCGAGGTGCGTGTGCAAATGGACTTGATACGCGCGCGCCAACCGCGCCGATTCGCGCATCAAGTCTTGTGTAACCGAGAATGGCGAGCACGGCGCGAGCGAGACGCGGCACATCGAGTACGGCGCGGGATCGTGAAACGTTTCGATCACGCGGCGCGAATCGAGCAAGATCGCGTCTTCGCTGTCGCACACGCGATCCGGCGGCAGCCCGCCTTGCGATTCACCCAGCGACATCGAGCCGCGCGTCGGATGAAACCGCACGCCGATTTCGCGCGCGGCGCGGATTTCGTCGTCGAGTTTCGAGCCGTTGGGAAAAAGATAGAGATGATCGGCGGCAGTCGTGCAACCGGTCAACACGAGTTCTGCGAGCCCGATGAGCGCGCTCGTGTAGACCGCGTCGGGCGTGAGTTCCGCCCAAATCGGATAAAGCGTTTTGAGCCAGTGAAAGAGATCGGCGTCTTGCGCGGCAGGCAGCGCGCGCGTCAACGTTTGATAAAGATGATGGTGCGTGTTGACGAGACCTGGGAGGACGATCATCCCGCGCGCGTCGATCACGCGATCGGCGGCTTGCCCTGAGCAAAGTCGAAGGGTCTGGGTCAGTTCGTTCGTCGCGCCAACTTGTTCGATGACGTTATCGCGAACGAAGAGCGCGCCGTCGCGAATTTCGCGACGCGTTGCGTCCATCGTTACGAGTACATCAGCATGTTTGAGAAGAAGAGTTGGCATTGATTAGACTCCTGGCTCATCATTCCCGAAGACCTCCTTGTGTGTCAGCAGACGCACTTTGCCTTCACGCAGTTCTTGCTTGATTGCAATAAGGTTTTCCCATAACGGCGACCCTTCCTCGATCTCCCAGTTCTCCTCCGGAGTCATGGCAAATCGGGCAAGTTCCTCGCGTAGAACCTCGCGGATGATCTCTTTCAGTTCGCGTCTTTCGATAACAATCGTATCAGCCGTTGCTGTGCTGGGCATATGTCACCTCTCGCCACTAATTATAACACACTCGCCAAGCCAAAGCAAAGGGTTTGCGCTCCGACGGAATCGGCTTATAATCCAACTGATGAACGAACACCAACGCGAACGCTATTCGCGCCAAACGATTTTCGCGCCATTGGGCGAAGCAGGACAGGCAGGTTTGCTGTCCGCGCGCGTCGTCATCATCGGCTGCGGCGCAAACGGCTCGGTGATGGCAAGCACACTCGCGCGCGCGGGCGTCGGCGCGCTCGTGCTGGCGGACCGCGATTTTGTCGAACTGAAAAATCTGCAACGCCAGATTTTGTTCGACGAAGACGACGTGGCGCGCGGGACGCCCAAAGCGATTGCCGCCGCCGAGAAATTGCGCCGCGCGAATTCTTCGATTCAGATCGAAGGGCGCGTGACCGATGTGAACGCCGAAAACATCGAAGACCTGATCGCCGGCGCGACGCTCGTGCTGGACGGCACCGATAATTTCGAAACGCGCTTTCTGATCAACGACGCGTGTGTCAAACATTCGATTCCCTGGATTTACGCCGGCGCGGTCGCCAGTTACGGAATGACGATGACGATTGTGCCGCGCGAAACCGCGTGCCTGCGTTGCGTCTTTACGCGCGCGCCTGCGCCCGGCGCGCTGCCAACATGCGACACTGCCGGAATTCTGCCGCCTATCGTCAACGTGATCGCGTCCATTGCGAGCGCGGAAGCGATCAAGTTCATCGCGAGCGCGGGAACGCGCAACGCCGGCATCATCAACGTTGACCTGTGGGACAATTCGTTCGAGTCGTTCGCGCTGGCGCGCCGCGCCGATTGTCCGGTATGCGCGCAAAACCAATTCGAGTACCTCGACGGCGCGCGCGGCGGAACGATGACCGCGTTTTTGTGCGGGCGCAACGCGATCCAGGTCAACCCCGGACGCGGGCACGCGCTCGATCTCGCGTCGCTCGCGGACCGGCTGCGCGGAGTCGGGAAAATCTCACTGAACGAATATCTCTTGAAATTGTCAATTGACAATTATCAATTGACAATTTTCCCCGATGCGCGCGCGATCATTCAGGGTACGGACGATGCGACTGTTGCGCGCAGTCTCTACGCCAAGTACGTGGGGACTTGATTTGGACTGATTTTTGACCGAACGCGTACCAGGGCGCGATAAGATAAACGGTGGACAAATTCTATTTTTGAATCGAGGAAAAAATGGCAAGGATCAAAGTTACATTGGACGCGAATGAAGCGGCGGCGTACGTCGCGCATCACGTCAGCGAAGTGATCGCGATTTATCCGATCACGCCTTCGTCCACGATGGGTGAATGGGCAGATCAATGGTCGGCGGAAAACAAGCCAAACATCTGGGGTACGATTCCGCTCGTCGTCGAAATGCAAAGCGAAGGCGGCGCGGCAGGCGCGGTGCACGGCGCGCTGCAAACCGGCTCGCTCACCACGACGTTCACCGCGAGTCAGGGCTTGCTCTTGATGATCCCGAATATGTACAAGATCGCGGGCGAACTGACGCCCACCGTCTTCCACGTCAGCGCGCGCGCGCTCGCCTGTCAGGGTCTTTCGATTTTCGGCGATCACAGCGACGTGATGTCCGTGCGCCAGACCGGGTTCGGTTTGCTCGCCTCCAACTCGGTGCAAGAAGTGATGGACACCGCGCTGATCGCGCACGCGGCGACGCTGGAAGCGCGCGTCCCGTTCATCCACTTTTTCGACGGCTTTCGCACTTCCGCCGAAGTGATGAAAGTGGAGCAATTGAGCGATGACGATATGCGCGCGCTGATCGATCAGAAACTCGTCCACGCGCATCGCGCGCGCGCAATGACGCCGGACAATCCGGTGCTGCGCGGCACCGCGCAAAACCCGGACGTGTACTTCCAGGGACGCGAGACGGTCAACCCGTTTTATTCCAAGACGCCGGAAATCGTCCAGAAGGCGATGGACAAATTCGCGCAAGTCGTCGGACGGCAATATCATTTGTTCGATTACGTTGGCGCGCCGGACGCCGAGCGCGTGATCGTCGTGATGTGCTCGGGCGCGGAAATCGCGCAAGAGACGGTCGAGTACTTGCTACCCAAAGGCGAAAAAATCGGTGTGCTCAAAGTGCGTTTGTATCGTCCGTTCTCGGTGGATCACTTTGTCAAAGCATTGCCCGCGACGACGAAATCCATCGCGGTGCTGGACCGCACGAAAGAACCCGGCGCGATCGGCGAACCGCTGTACCAGGATGTTGTAACCGCACTCAGTGAACAGTGGTCAGTGGTCAGTGGTCAGAAATCCCCGACCACTATTCACCGTCCACTACCCACTATTATCGGCGGACGGTACGGGTTGGCGTCGAAAGAATTCACGCCCGCGATGGTCAAAGCGGTTTTCGACGAATTGAAAAAGGCGCAACCGAAAAATCACTTTACCGTCGGCATCAACGACGACGTGACACACACGAGTCTCGCGTACGATCCGACTTTCTCGACCGAAGGCAAGGAGACCGTGCGCGCGATGTTCTACGGACTGGGTGCGGACGGTACGGTCGGCGCGAACAAGAACTCGATCAAGATCATCGGCGAAGAGACCGACGCTTTCGCGCAAGGGTATTTCGTCTACGATTCCAAAAAGTCAGGACAGATGACGACTTCGCACTTGCGGTTTGGACCGAAGCAAATTCGCTCGTCGTACCTCATCACCTCCGCGAACTTTGTCGCGTGCCATCAGTTCTCGTTCACCGAGCGGTACGATCTGTTGAGCGCGGCGGATCCCGGCGCAGTGTTCCTCCTCAACTCGCCGTTTGGCGCGGACGAAGTGTGGGATCATTTGCCGCGCGCGATGCAAAAGCAGATCGTTGACAAGCAATTGAAATTCTACGTGATCGACGCCGTCAAAGTTGCGAAAGAAACCGGAATGGGCGGGCGCATCAACACGATTATGCAGACCTGCTTTTTCGCGATCAGCGGCGTGCTCCCGCGCGACGAAGCGATTGATGCGATCAAGCACGCAATCGAAAAGACGTATGGCAAGCGCGGCGAAGCGGTCGTGCAGAAAAATTTTGCGGCGGTGGACGCGTCGCTGGCGAATCTGTTCGAAGTGAAATATCCGAACAAAGTCACGAGTAGTTTCGATCTGCGCCCTGCCGTTCCCGCCGAAGCGCCCGAGTTTGTGCATCAAGTTCTCGCGCCGATCATCACCGGCAAAGGTGATACGTTGCCGGTCAGCAAGATACCAATTGACGGCACATTCCCGGTCGCGACGACGCAGTGGGAACGCCGCAACATCGCGATTGATCTGCCGGTGTGGGACGAAAAAATTTGTATCCAATGCGGCAAGTGCGTTTTGGTTTGCCCGCACGCGACGATCCGCGCCAAAGTGTACGACGAAAAATATCTCGCCAACGCGCCCGCGACGTTCAAGAGCGCGCCCGCGCGCTGGAAAGAATTTTCGACGCAAAAGTACACGCTCCAAGTCGCGCCGGAAGATTGCACCGGTTGTTCGTTGTGCGTAGAAAATTGCCCGGTCAAAGACAAGAGCGACACGAAACGCAAAGCGATCAATATGATGCCGCAACTCCCACTCCGCGAGCCGGAGGCAAAGAACTGGGAATTCTTCCTCACCTTGCCGGAAATGGATCGCTCCAAAGTCAATGTCGGCTTGGTCAAAGATTCACAGTTGTTGGAACCGCTATTCGAATTCTCCGGCGCGTGCGGCGGCTGCGGCGAAACGCCGTACGTCAAACTCGTCAGCCAATTGTTTGGCGACCGCGCGATCATCGCGAACGCGACCGGCTGCTCTTCGATCTACGGCGGCAACTTGCCGACGACACCCTGGGCGAAAAACAAGGACGGACGCGGACCCACCTGGTCGAACTCGTTGTTCGAGGACAACGCAGAATTCGGTCTCGGTTTCCGTCTGACGATTGACAAGCGACTCGAATACGCGAGCGAACTTTTGCCGCAAGTCGCCAACCTCGTCGGCGCGGATCTGGTGGACGGAATCCTCAACGCCGATCAATCGAACGAAGCCGGAATCTTACAGCAACGCGGACGCGTGCAATTGCTCAAAGAAAAATTGCAGGTGTTTGCTCGTAGTAACGACTTTAGTCGTTCAGAAAATGCCGCTAAAGCGGCGACTACGAACGAATTGTTGAGCATTGCCGACGTGCTCGTGAAAAAGAGCGTGTGGATTATGGGCGGCGATGGCTGGGCGTACGACATCGGCTACGGCGGACTCGATCATGTTTTGGCGTCCGGGCGCAACGTCAACGTCCTTGTGCTCGACACCGAAGTGTACTCGAACACCGGCGGACAAATGTCGAAGGCGACGCCGCGCGGCGCGGTCGCGCGTTTTGCGGCGGGCGGCAAGCCCCTGCCGAAGAAAGACCTGGGAATGATCGCGATGACGTACGGCAACATCTACGTCGCGCGCGTCGCGATGGGCGCGAACGACGCGCAGACGATCCGCGCGTTCATCGAAGCGGAAGCGTACGACGGACCGTCGCTCATCATCGCGTACTCGCACTGCATCGCGCACGGCATCGATCTGGCGAAGGGAATGGAACAGCAAAAACTCGCCGTCCAAACCGGCTACTGGCCCCTCTTCCGCTTCAATCCGAACTTGATCAAGGAAGGCAAGAATCCGTTGACGCTCGATTCCAAAGCGCCGGCACTGCCACTCGAAAAATACACCTACAACGAAACGCGCTACACCCAATTGACGCAGAGCAACGAAGAAGCCGCCGAGCGACTGTTGAAACTCGCGCAGGATGACGTGAACAAGCGTTGGAAGATGTACGAAAATTGGGCGAACGCGCCGGGAGAAAATAAATAGTTCAAGGTTTCAAGGTTCAAAGTTTAAGGTTCGACGTTCAAGGTTGCTCCGCCTGAAATTTTGAACTTTGAACTTTTAACCTTGAACTTTGAACTCGGAGGTTTCGATGATTGACCTGACCACGACATACCTGGGTTTGCAACTCAAAAATCCCATCGTGCCATCGTCGTCGCCGTTGACGCAAAAAGTGGATCACATCAAGCGATTGGAAGACGCGGGCGCGGCGGCTGTCGTCTTGCACTCGTTGTTCGAAGAGCAGATTATGAAAGAGAGCAATCTGCTCGATCACTATCTCAACTACGGCACCGAAGGATACTGGGAAGCGCTCTCGTTTTTCCCGGAACAAAAAAGTTATCTCATCGGCGCGGACGCGTACGTCGAACACATTCGCAAAGTCAAAGCCGCCGTCAAGATTCCGGTGATCGCGAGTCTCAACGGCGTTTCGACCGGCGGCTGGCTCAAGTACGCGCAAAAGATCGAGCAAGCCGGAGCCGACGCGCTGGAACTGAATATGTACTATCTCGCCGCCGATCCCAATCAGACCGGCGTGGATGTGGAAGCGATGTACTTGGAACTGGTGCGCGTCCTGCGCGCCAGCATCAGCATTCCGATTGCCGTCAAACTCGGCGCGGAATTCACCGCGTTCGCCAACTTTGTCAAGCAACTCGACGCGGTGGGCGTTGACGGCATCGTGCTGTTCAATCGTTTTTACCAACCTGATTTCGATCTCGAAAAACTCGAAGTCGAACCGAGTCTCGATCTGAGTCAGGCGTACGAGTTGCGCGCGCGTTTGCGCTGGGCGGCGCTGCTTTACGGGCGCGTCCAAGCCGATCTCGCGATCACCGGCGGCGTCCACACCGCGCCCGATGTGCTCAAGTGTATGATGGCGGGCGCGCGCGTCGCGATGATGGCGTCTGTTCTGCTTGAGCGAGGACCCGCGCACATCAGCGCGGTGCTGAACGATCTAACCGCGTGGATGGACAAGCACGAGTACGAATCCATCAAGCAGATGCAAGGGAGTATGAGCCAGAAATCGGTCGCGTATCCGGCGGCGTTCGAACGCGCAAATTACGTCAAGGTATTGCAGTCGTTTCGACCGGCGATTTAACATCGCGTCTGACAAATCGAATTCGTGCGGCAGTAATTTTGCCGCACGAATTTTTTGTTTTGGCGGGAGATTGACGTTTAGGCGCAATTGGGTTTATAATCGCGGTGTGAGGTGACTGATGGAAGATACGCTGACGGTTCATTTGCCAAATTAAATTCGACAAATGCTCAATCGCACGCCTGAAGAGTTGAGCCGTGACTTGCGGTTGTACGCCGCGCTGATGCTTTTCTGGCTGGGCAAATTATCGTCTGGCGCAGCCGCAGAAATGGCGGGCGTGCCGCGCGTCATGTTTCTTGATTTGTGTGACGAGTACGGAATCCCCGTCTCGCAGATCACTCCCGCAGAATTGCGCGCTGAGGTGACGGGGTAGAATGTCCGCGCTGGTATCTAACACGTCGCCGTCGGTTGACTAGTCGGATGTTCTGACTATAATCATTGGTAGAGAACACTTTGACGAATCTCGGCTGACAGCAAATCGCCTATGCCCACTGTTCACCAAGACGGACCCTACGATTTCGTTTTCTTCAGTTCCGACCGGGGCGAACCGCCGCACATCCATGTCAAGCGGGATCGCCAAATCGTGAAATTTTGGCTTGACCCAGTTTCGCTTGCCAAGAATCGGGGTTTTCCAGATCACGAACTAAATCGGATTGAGCGGTTGGTCGTCAAATGGCGAACGCTGCTTTATGAGAAATGGTATGACTACTTTGGTTCTTGAAATTGAGCCCCAAGCGGCTCAAGTCGTGACAACTGAAGATCACTTGATCGTTGATCTCGCCGACGGACGCCGTCTCGTCGTACCGTTGGC
>VGOB01000071.1 GCA_016865935.1 Chloroflexota bacterium
CGCCAATAGTAGAACGTCCCGCGTGCCACATGTGCCCGCCGACAGGACACAGTGACATCATGGCTCGCCTCCCAAGTCTCAAACAAGAGCTTGCGTTGATCGGCGGTTGTGCGGGGAAAGTAAATAGGCTGTGTGGTCATGCCCGTAGCATACACCCATTCTCGTAATGTTCAAAATCCAATTGACCAGTACAGACAAATGAACAAATGAGCAAATGACAAATGAGCAAATGAACAAATGACAAATGACAAATGACTTTTAACTTTTAACTTTGAACTTTGAACTTGCATACGCCTGATCGAACGCAGGCACAATCGCGCGCCAATCGTATCTTTCTTCTGCCAGCGCGCGCGCGGCGCGACCAAGCGTGCGGCGGCGTTCCGGAGCGCGCAGTAACGCGATGGTCGCGCGCGCGAATTCTTCCGGCGTATCGGCGATGACGACATCGCGCTCACGCGTCAGCGCGATCCCTTCGACGCCGCGCGTCGTTGAGACGATGGCTTGCCCCATCGCCATTGCTTCGAGGACTTTGAGGCGCGTGCCGCTACCCATCCGCAACGGCACGACGTAGATTGCCGCGGCGGAAATATGCGAGCGAATGTCCGCAACCCAGCCGGTGATTTCGATCCCGGGTCGTCGCTTTAGCGCGAGAATTTTGGGCGCGGGCTTTTGTCCGACGATGATGAGGCGCGCGCGCGGAATTTCGGCGCGGACGCGCGGCAGAATTTCGGCGGCAAACCAGGTCATCGCGTCGACGTTGGGGCGATAATCCATCTTGCCGGTGAAGACGAGGGCAGGGTCGTCGCGCACGGATTCGACGGGGGTGTACAGTTCGGTGTCAACGCCGTTGGGAATGACGGTGATTGGTGATTGGTGATTAGGGATTAGGGCACGGATCGCATTCGCATCGGCATCGGAACACGCGACGATGTGATCGGCGGCGCGGCAGATCGCGCGCTCATAGCGCGTCAATTTTTGCCACTGGATCAGCGAGTAGAGCGCGGCGTGCCAACGTTGCGCGCGGCGCGCATCGGATTCGAACGCGGTGCGTTGCAAAACGTACTCGGCGTTGTGATCATCGAAGACGAGAAGCGAGGGGCGAGGGGCGAAGGGCAAAACGTATCGCGCCATTTCGATTCCTTCGACTTGGATCACGTCGAATGTTTCGCCGCGCGTGAGCGAATCGAATCGCGTATGCATTTCGGCGGACTTGAGCCGGAGCGCCATATCGGGCAACGGCGAAGTAAGCGTCGTCCACGCGCGGTGTGCGAGCGTGCGCGCGGGGTACGGCGCGATTTCGATGCGACGACACAACTCGCGCAACGGCGCGGCAGCGCGCAATTCCTCCGGCGTCCCGAACGAGAGAAGCGTGATCGCGTGGCGCGGCGCGAGATTCCGGATGAGATTGAAATTCCGAATCGTCGTGCCTTGCTGCGGCGGGTACGGGAGTTGGGGGGTGAGCAGTAGGAGTTTCATGCAAGTTCAAGGTTCAAAGTTCAAAGTTCAAAGTTAAACCTTGAACTTTGAACCTTGAACTATTGTCGCGCCACTTGGCGATACACCGCGAGCGTTTCGCGCGCGGCGCGCTGCCACGAAAAAATTTGCGCGCGTACCAGTCCCTTGTCGCGTAGTTCGCGCCGGAGTTTTTCATCGCCAAGAACACGCGACATTGCGACGGCGAGCTCTTCCGCGTCGTTCGGCGTGACCAACAATCCGGCATCGCCGACCACTTCGGGCAAAGACGAGACCTTGGAGACGATGACCGGCGTGCCGCACGCCATCGCTTCGAGCGGTGGCAGACCGAATCCTTCATAGAACGACGGCAGGACGAACACGCGCGCCGCGTTGTAGAGATAGACCAACTCTTCGTTTTGAACGCCGCCCAAAAATCGCACCGCGTCGCCCAGTTGCAATTCGGCGATCACGCGGTCCACTTCTTCGACCAGCCAACCGCGTTTGCCGGCAATCGCCAGCACCGCGTCCGATTTGTAATTTTCGCGCAGGCGTTTGAACGCGCGCAACAAAGTCGGCAGATTTTTGCGCGGCTCGATCGTGCCGACGAACAGAATAAAATTGGCGGGCAGGTCGTAGCGCGTTCGCACAAAGTCGCGCGCGACATCGGCGGCAAGCGGCGCGAAAAGCGGATGCGCGGCTTCGTAGATCACGGTAATTTTCGATTCCGGCACGCCGAGCAAACGGATCGTATCGCGCTTGGTGCTTTGCGAAACGGCGATGATGTGATCGGCTTGGCGCGCGGCGAGATCAACCTGCCCGTAATAGCGCGCGCTATCGCGCGTCAGAAAACGCGGGTAGAGCATAAACGCGAGATCGTGCATCGTGATCACGCTGGGACAGCGCGTCCACGCGGGCGGAATGAAATCGGGGCTGTGCAACACGTCGAGCGCGAACGGCGCGAGTTCGAACGTCATCGCCCAGCGTTCGAGGTGATGATGGCTCGGCGTCCAGAGGCGCTGTTGTTTGAAATTGGCTTGCTCGACGTGAAACGTTTTGTCCTTGCGACTGGTGAAGACGACGAACGCGTCGTCGCGATCGATCTGGGCGAGGGCTTGGGTGAGCCGCAAAATGTACTGGCCGATTCCGGCTTGGTGATAAAAGATCAAACGCGCGTCAATGCCGATGCGCACGGAGCGACTCCTGAAAAGATGACCGCCGACCGTTGACCGCCGACGGTTACAAGTTATGGGACTGTGACGATTATAGTCCAGACGGGAGAAAATGCAAAAGTGACGATTTGCGCGCCGGGTCAAGTCGTGCTATAGTTTTGCGCGTTATTCGCGTAGGCAATCCAATACGCCAAACCCAGCACATAAATTTTTTGAAGGAGAAAAAACACTATGCGAATTCTCCGCGCGATTTTTATTCTCTGTTTCAGTTTGACGATCATTTCACTTGCCGCGTGCGGATCAGCCGCGCCAAGAATTTTTGATGGGGCGCGCGCACATCGAACGCATGTGATCGCGCAAACGAATTTCGGTGCGCGTCCGACGGGCAGTCCAGCCAATCACGCGACCGGTGATTATATTTTGGCGCAACTCACAGAGGCGGGCTGGAAAACCGAGACCCAGGAATTCGCGTACCGCGGCGTGCCGATCCGAAACATCGTCGGCAAGCAGAGCGAGGGCAGGGGACCCCTGATCATTTTGGGCGCGCATTACGACACACGCGCGCGCGCGGATCAGGACAAAACGGATCCGAACGCGCCGGTGCTGGGCGCGAATGACGGCGCGAGCGGCGTCGCGGTCTTGCTCGAACTCGCGCGCGTCCTCGATCGCGCCCGGCTGAAGAACGAAGTGTGGCTGGTCTTTTTCGACGCGGAGGACAACGGCGATTTGAACGCGTGCGCGCTGATCGCGCCGCCGTGCGACGAGACGCGCTGGCAGTGGTCAATCGGCGCGGCGTATTTCGCGGCAAAGTTGAACGCCAAACCGGAATTCGTCGTCATCGCGGATATGATCGGCGACGCGGAGCAGAATATTTACTACGAGCAAACGTCGGACAAGGCATTGCAAGAAGAATTGTGGAAGATCGCCGCGCGCCTCGGTTACACAAGAGAGTTTATCCCCGAATTCAAATGGGCGATCGAGGACGATCACACGCCCTTTCTATTTCGCGGCATCCGCGCCGCAGTGCTGATTGATTTCGATTATCCGTACTGGCACACCACCCAGGACACGGTTGACAAGGTTTCCGGCGCGAGTCTGGAGCGCGTGGGCAGGGTGTTGCAGACCTGGCTGGAAAACAAATGACAATTAGCAGATGACAAATGATAAATGACAAAAAAGGCGATTGATAATTGTTGTCGGTTGTGGTAAAATGGCGGCAGTCAACTAGTCAATCAGTGACTAGTCAACTAGTTGACCCATTGACGAATTGACTAGTCGCCTAAACCCAGGAGGCAAAATGCCAATCAACATGTCCAAGATCCATCCCCAGTTGCTCGACGCGCTGACCGCGCACACGGCGGTCGCCGCGGCGGCGCAAGCGCCGCTGCGCGTCATCGTCAAATTCCGTGATCGGACGATGCGCGCGGTCGCGCAAACGCCCGGCGTGATCGCAACGCATCGCACGTTCTCGCTGATCCCGGCGAGCGCGCTGAGCGTCACCGTGGCGGGAATCGACACGCTGAGCAATCGCGATGACGTCGAAATGATTTGGCTGGACGGTCGCGTCACGACGATGCTCGACGTGTCTACGCCGTTGATCAACGCGCCGCAAGTCTGGCAAATGGGCTACACCGGACGCGGCATCATCGTCGCAGTCGTGGACACCGGTGTAGATGTGGCGCATCCTGATTTGGTCGGGCGGGTGACCAAGACGATTGACTATACCGGCGAAACCCACATTGATAATATGGGACACGGCACGCACGTCGCCGGCATCATCGGCGGTTCGGGCGCGGCGAGCAATGGACGCTACAAGGGCGTTGCGCCGGAATGTACATTTTATTCCGCCAAAGTTTTGGGCGGTGACGGTTCTGGATCGTTCAGCGCGGTGATGGGCGGAATCGAATGGGCGGTGCAACAAGGCGCGCACATCGTCAATCTGTCGCTGGGCACTTCCAGCAATTGCGACGGGACAGACGCGATGGCGGAGTTGTGCGACGCGGCGACGGAGGCGGGCGTGTCGGTGTGCGTCGCGGCTGGAAATGCAGGCCCGGGGCCCGGAACGCTGGGCTCGCCCGCGTGCGCGCGCAAAGTGATCACGGTGGGCGCCACGGATGATGCGGACGCGGTTGCCGGCTTTTCTTCGCGCGGGCCGACGCTCGACGGGCGGCTCAAGCCCGACGTGTGTTTCCCCGGCGTGCAGATCGTCGCGGCGCGCTCCAGCCAGTCGAAGATCGGAACGCCGGTCGATCAGCATTACTTGTCGCTCTCCGGCACTTCGATGGCGACGCCGCACGCGGCGGGCGCGTGCGCGCTCTTGAAGCAGGGCAATCCGAATTATTCGCCGCAACAGATCAAGGACGCGTTGATGAATTCCGCCAAGAACCTGGGACTGGATTACAACACGCAAGGCAAGGGGCGCGGCGATGTGTTGGCGGCGTTCCAAATGTCCACGATCTCGAATGTCACGTTCGCGCCGACGACGCTTGCCATCGGCAAAACTGTGACGGTCAGCATCACGGTGAAAAACGGCGGCACCAAGACTTTGCAGACTCAGGGACCAGAACCTGGGTTCGAGTACGTCGAAGGCGAAACGTTCGTCACGCGCGGTTTTCCATCGGTGAAAGACGCGGTGCGCGTCGGCGTCGAATTCGACGGCAACAAGGGGATCGATCATCCGTACCGCTGGGGACTGGGATCGCCCCTGGGTCCCGGCGAATCGCGCACGATCACTGGCGCGATCAAACTCAAGACGATTCAAGCGCGCAATTACTGGGCGGGACTCGTCCAAGAACAAATCGCGTGGTTGTCCGATGGCGCGGGGACGCAGTTGATTTCCGTCACGTCGGGCTTGGTCGTGGAAAAAGTGGAATTCGCGCCGGCGTCGTTGAATTCAGGACAAGTGCTGAACGTCAGCATCACCGTTCGCAACGACGGCGAAACTGAAATGCCGACGCAAGGACCGAACCCAGGATTCATCTACGAAGAGGGCGATACGTTCGCGTCGCGCGGGTTTCCGGCGAGCTCGAGCAATTTCCGCGTCGGGATCGAATTTGAAAAGAATACCGGGCTCGATCATCCGTACCGCTGGGGCTTTGGCACGCCGTTGGGTCCGGGTCAGGTTCGTACGATCACCGGCGGCATTCATTTATTCCGCGCGCAAACGCAAAAATACTGGGGCGGACTCGTTCAGGAGTACGTCGCGTGGATTCAGGACAAGGTCGGCGTGACGAGTGTGACGGTCGCGCCGGTTTCCGCGGAGATCACGAACGTGACGCTTTCACCGACGACGTTGCCCTCCGGACAATACCTGGTCGTCGGAATCACGGTGCGGAATACCGGCGGCGGATCGGTGCCAACCCAGGGACCCGAGCCAGGGTTCATCTACAATGAAGGGGATACGTTCGAATCGCGCGGCTTTGCGTCCGAGACCGGCAAATTCCGCGTTGGGATCGAGTTTGATAATCGCGTCGGGATCGATCATCCGTATCGTTGGGGCTTGGGCGCACCCTTGGGACCCAACGAGACGCGCACGATCACCGGGATGATCAAACTCAACAAGGTGCAAGCGCAAAACTATTGGGCGGGCTTGGTGAACGAGTACGTCCAGTGGGTGCAGGATCGCGTTGGCACGACGCCGATCAAGGTCACACCCGGCGCGACGATCACCGCCGTCACGTTCTCGCCGACGACGCTGGGCGCGAACGAGTTGCTCAACGTCAGCATCACGGTGCGGAACGACAGCAATCAAACGTTGCCGACGCAAGGACCGAACCCAGGTTTCGTGTACGAGGAAGGCGACACGTTCGATTCGCGCGGCTTTGCGGCGGTCAGCGGCAACTTCCGCGTCGGCATCGAGTTCGAAGGACGCACCGGACTCGATCATCCGTATCGCTGGGGCTTTGGCACACCGCTCGCGCCGGGCGAAACGCGGACGATCACCGGACAGATTCGGTTAAAGAACGCGCAATCGAAAAAGTACTGGGCGGGTCTGGTGCAAGAATACGTCGCGTGGTTGCAGGATCGCCAGGGCGAACAGACGATTGTCGTGACGTAGCGTTGTGGTTGCAGTTTCAAGTTTCAGGTTTCAAGTTCAAGGTTGGACACAGGCGGGCGTGAGTCTGCCTGTGTCCTTTTTGGCGTTTCGTGGTAAAATAGGGGCAGAGGGCAAGGTGTCATTGCGAGCCGCGTAGCGGCGAAGCAATCCCCACAGAACTTTGGAGATTGCTTCGGCGCAAAAACCGCGCCTCGCAATGACACAGACGGAGTGATTCAATGGCGAAAATCTATGTGTCGTCAACGTATCTGGATTTGCAAGAGTTCCGCGAAAAGATTTTGTTCCATTTGCATCGCTTGCAGCAGGCAGTTGGTGCAATGGAATATTATCTTGCCGATGATCGTTTGCCTGCCGCCAAATGTGTCGCCGACGTAAAAGCATGTGATATTTACGTTGGCGTTTACGCGTGGCGTTACGGCACAATTCCCGATGCGGAGAATCTTGACAGACTTTCGATTACGGAAATGGAATATCGCGCCGCGCGTGAAGAAGGTATTCCTTGCCTTATCTTTTTACACGATGGCAAGTCGCCGTGGTCGCCTGATTTGGTAGACGACGACAAAACACGCATCAAAACGTTTCGGAAAAAAGTTGAGAGTGAGCAATCAGCGCAATGGTTTAAGACCGCTGACGAACTTGCGTCGCTTGTCGGCGCGTCGCTCTACGATAAACTGAATGCGCTAGGATATGGCGCGCAAGCCACAAGTGTTACGACCTTCGATTTGGAAAAATACTTCGCCGCGCTCCGCAAACGCTACGGCGTGCTCGCGCTCGAAGGTCTCACGCCGCCGCAGAAAGAAGAATACCTGCAAATTCAATTGCGTCAGGTTTTTGTCGAGCAGAATGTGCGCGAGAATCCGCCACCCGTTGAATTGCCGAAAGAAGTGTGGGAGAAACTTTCGCGCGACAAGGAAATCCATCCCGACGATTTGCCATCGGGCATCACGCTGGATGATGTGCGCCGTGCGCGCGAGGCGTACTATGAAAAGCCATCGCGTCCTGTGCTCGATGTGCTGACCGATTCGCGCTATCCGCACGCAATCATCTTGGGCGATCCTGGGTCGGGTAAATCCACGCTCGCGCGGTTTGTTATGCTATCACTTATTGATCCTGCAACCGCCGATGACGTGCTGCAGAAAGCGTTTGCGGGATGTCTGCCTCTCTTGATCGAACTGCGAAGTTATGCGGGATTGTGCGCGGATGACAAATGCAACTCGTTCCTTGAATTCCTCGAATATCTTGGCAAGACGGAAGGTTGGGCGCTCACGCAATCGGCGTTGCAGAATCATTTGAAGAACGATGGTCGCGCGGTCGTCATCTTTGACGGGCTGGACGAAATCTTCGACCCCGAACAGCGCGAGCGCATCACGCGGCAAATCGTCGGCTTTTGCGGCGATTATCCGAAAGCGCGCGTCATCGTGACGAGCCGCGTCATCGGCTATCGGCGCAAGATTCTGACCGACGCGGGATTCACGCATTTCACGCTCCAGGATTTGGACGAAAAGCAAGTCGAGACGTTTGTGAATCGTTGGTACGATTTGGCGATGAGCGACCGTCCCGACGAAGCGAAAGAACGACGCGAGCGAATTCTAAAATCGTTCAAGGAATCCGCGTCCATCCGCCAACTGGCGGGCAATCCGATGCTCCTGACGATTATGGCGATTATCGGCAAGCATCAGGAACTGCCGCGCGAACGCTGGAAACTGTACGACCACGCGGCGAGTGTGCTGATTCAGCACTGGGATGTGAACAAGCACCTGAAAGACGCGCGCATTGATGCCGATTTCATTGGCGAGGATGACAAGAAAGAATTGTTGCGCCGCTTGGCGTTCCGAATGCAGGGCGGCGATGGTGGACTCGCGGGCAACTATATCCACCGCGAGCAACTGCAAGCCGAATTTGAAGGTTACCTAAGGGAACGGTACGCGCAGACGCCCGACCGCGCGAAGGCGATTGCCGAGGCGATGATTCAGCAATTCCGCGAGCGCAATTTTATTCTTTCACTATATGGCGCGAATCTCTACGGCTTTGTCCATCGCGCGTTCCTTGAATTCTTTTGCGCGTCCGCGTTTGTCTGGAAGTTTGAAAAGACGAAAGAGTTGACAATTGAACAACTCAAGACCGATGTCTACGGCAAACACTGGGAAGACCAGAGTTGGCACGAGGTACTAAGACTCATTTGTTGGATGCTTAACATCGAGAGGGCTGGGCAGATCGTTGACTACGTCTTGGGTTTAGTTCCTGACTTGAAACGCGCGGATTTTGGCAGTTCACCGCCGTTGAATATTGAACTGTCCTTAACATGCTTCGATGAGGTAGATTTCTCAAGTGGACTGATCGCGCCATTTGAAAATTTGATTAGCGTCATTTCGGAGTTATGCCTACAAAATGAACACTGGGAAATCGGCCAGGAACATTCCAAAAAGAAAATCTCAATGCAAGAAAAGCAGAGACTCATCCAAAGCGCTTTTTCTAGGGATCATTTTTTCGATGATCTCGCCATTCCCCTTCGCAAGATTATTAGAGGTTGGCCTAGTTCTGGTGTAGCACCGCTGCTTCAAAAATGGGCTGTCAAATCGGAAAGCTATGAACTGCGCAGCGCGTTGGTCTCGACACTTGCTGAACATTGCCACGACCAAGTAGAGACACTGCCTTTCCTACTTGAGTGCTCTGTGAAGGACACGGATTGGAATGTTCGCTATAGCGCTATTGCCTCACTTGCAAATTTCTATCCTGGCGAGACTCGAACACGGACAGTCTTCTATGACCGAGCTATAAATGATGTCAATTACTACGTACGATATGTTGCCATGACTGCACTGGTCAAGTTTTTTGCTCATCGTCAAGATACTCAGATGCTGGTGCGTGATCGCGCGATCAATGATGCGTCACCTCAGAATAGGGAGACAAGAGAATTTAGCGTGCGCTCTTCGGCACTCGATCTCATGGCGGAACGATGGCCAGCGAATCCAGATACAATGAAAATCTTGCAAGAACGGGCTGCGAAAGACCCCGTTCTCACTGTGAGAAAAAATGCCAGAAGACTTATAAAATTACTTCGATCCAAGAAGGAGTAATTCACATTCCAAAACCCACCACCTTCCCATCCGCACCACCCATTGAGCGCGCCTTTCTCGTCGGCGTGGAGGAGGACAACGGACAACTGCGGATTAAACGGACAGACCGCACGCGTCTGTTGGGTTTTGTCCGTTTAATCCGAACTTGTCCGTTGTAATAATTTGAGGCAACTATGCCACTGATTCTCGAAGAACAAACTTACCAACTGCGCGGCGCGCTCTTCCAGGTTTATCGGGAATTGAAGAATTCGGGAATCTCAGAAGAGGCGTGGGAGAACGCGCTGGCAATTGTGCTGACCGAAAGGGGAATTCCGCACAAGGAACAGACACCATTTCCAGTTCTCTACAAAGGCACGCAGATTGGCTTTCTCGTGACTGACGTGATTGCGTGGGATCGAATTCTGCTGGAACTCAAAGTCGCGCCTGAAGGACTCTCGCCGATTCACACCGCGCAGACGCTTTCGTACCTCAAGATCACTGGATTCGAGTTGGGCTTGCTCGTGAACTTTGGCGCGGCAGACATTGAAATCAAACGTGTGCCGAATTTCATTAACGAGCGAACGCAGCGAGAAACCGCGCCAGACGACGCTCGGGCAAGCGATGGTTTGATGCTCTCCGAACTGACGTATGCTCTTCGCGCGGCGTTGCTTGAAGTACACGGCGAACTGGGACCTGGTTTCATCCATTACATCTACCGCCGCGCGACGCAGATTGAGTTGCAAGCGCGTGGTATTCCATTCGAGTTCAAGAAGCAAATCTCCGTGATGTTCCACGATCAACCCTTGCAAACTGTTGATTGCCGATTGATTGTCGTTGATAATTGCATCGCCGTCGCCGCGTTTGCGCTGAAAGAAATCTCGGAAGCGCATCGCCAGAAATTGGAGCGCTACTCGCGCTGGCTTGGCGTGAAGATGACCTTGCTTGCCAACTTTTACAAACCGAGTTTGGAAATCGAAACGATACGGATATGACAACGGACAACATCGGATTAAACGGACAGACCAACCCCAAACCGATTGAAGCGTCCGTATAATCCGCACTTGTCCGTTGTCCTAATCCAAGGAGCCCACCATCCCAAAACCAACCACCTTCCCATCACAACCACCAATCGAAAAGGCATTTCTCGTCGGCGTGGAATTGAAGCGACCACGCAATGAGTTTCCAATCGAGGATTCGCTCGACGAACTTGAACGACTCGCGGAAACGGCGGGACTCGATGTCGTCGGGCGCGCGGTGCAACACGTCGAGCGCATCAATCCCGCGACGCTCATCGGCAAAGGCAAACTGAACGAGATCATCGCGTCGCGCGCGGAAACGCCGTTCGACATCGTGCTGTTCGACGAGGAACTCGCGCCAAACCAACAGCGCGAAATCGAGGAAGCGTTTGCCGCAGACGTAGGGGCGGGGTCACCCCGCCCTTACAGCGGCGACATCAAAGTACTCGACCGCACCGCGCTCATCCTCGACATTTTCGCGCAGCACGCGCGCACGAAAGAAGGCGCGCTCCAAGTCGAGCTCGCGCAGTACGAGTACCGCTTGCCGCGTCTTACGCGAATGTGGACGCACCTCGCGCGGCAGGCGGGCGGCGCGGCAGGGCGGGGCGGCACGGGCGGCGTCGGCTTGCGCGGTCCCGGCGAACGTCAACTCGAATTGGACCGCCGCGAGATTCGCACACGCATCGCGCACCTCAAACGCCAGATCGAAGAAATCCGCAAACAGCGCGGCGAGCATCGCCGCAAACGCAAGCGGGAAGGGCTGCCGGTCGTCGCGATTGTCGGTTACACGAACGCGGGCAAGTCCACGCTGTTGAACGCGCTCACCGACGCGGGCGTGCTTGTCGAAGACAAACTGTTCGCCACGCTCGATCCGACGACGCGGCGCGTGAAATTGCCAGGCGGTTCTGAAGCGTTGTTCACCGACACAGTCGGGTTCATCCAGAAACTGCCGACGCAACTCGTCGCCGCGTTCCGCGCGACGCTCGAAGAAATCACCGAAGCCGACGTGTTGCTGCACGTTCTCGACGCGTCGCATCAGAACTTGCGCGATCACGCGCGCGCGGTCGAAGAGACGCTCGAAGAAATCGGCGCGGGTGGCAAGCCGATGGTCGTGGCGTTGAATAAAATAGACAAAGGGGTCAGGGATCAGGGTACAGGGATCAGACCCCTGACCCCTGACACCCGACCCCTGTTTTCGGTTACCCAAGACGACTTTGAGCGCGAGGGCAACGCGGCGCGCATCTCCGCGCTGAAAGGGCAGGGGCTGGAGAAATTGCTCGCGCTGATCGAGCAGGCGATTGCGGAGGAGATGGTGGAACTGCGCGCGCAGATTCCGTATCGCGCGAACGAACTCGTCGCGCTGTTTCATCAGCGCGGCATCGTCGCGCGCGAAGAGTTTACGGAGCAAGGGACGCTGATCGAGGGAAAAATTGCGGCGAGTCTGGTCAAGCAGTTTGCCAAGTTCAAAGTTCAAAGTTAAAAGTTCAAGGTTTCAGGTTTTATTGCATCGAACGTTTAACTTTGAACCTTGAACCTGAAACCTTAAACTTGAAACCGCCTGCGCCATTCAGTTACCCAAGACGCATCTGCGCGCGCGAGCCGATTCTTTTTCAGATTCTCGCGCATAATCCAAACGATGTCGCGATCCTTGCTCGTCAACCACTTTTCCATCTTCGGCTTGCCGACAGCGGGCAGGGCGGCGACTGCGACGCTCCAACAATAACCCAGACCTTTTCGCAGCGCGATGAATTCGGCGCTCTTGCGATTCTTGATGCGCGCGATGGACGCGGTGATGCGATCTAAAATTCCGAACACTTGTTCGACTTGTTTGCGCTCGCGGAGCAGGCGCGGTTCGCACAACGCAGCAGCGGCGGCGCGTTGTTCCAACATATTGCCCGCGCTCCAGCGTTTCATTTCGCGCAACAACAAATCCAGATCGCGGTCGCCAACGCGTTGCAATGCCATCGCGACGCCTTCGCGAATCCGCCAGCGCGAATCGGACGCGCACGCGCGCAGGGTAGCCAGATAGCGCGTGTGACCCTCGGCAACAAGTCGACCCAAGCCGACGACGCCGCAGAACGCCAGGAACTCGTACGGCGAGTTGGTGGGCGCGCGCGCCGCGTCGTAGGCGAGGTAACGCGTGTACAACGCCGCGTCGCCTTCGTCGGCGACCGCCTGCGCCAATTCAATGTTGCCGCGTGGTCCTGACAAACCCGATTCCTTCAACAAGAACGCGTCCCAGTTTTTCAGCACATTGTCGTTTCGAGCGCAGCGAGAAATCTCAGTAGCGTGGGGTGAGATTTCTCGACGCGGAAACCGCGCCTCGAAATGACAAGATCCGTTTACCCAAAAGATTCTTTACGTCAAGCGAATTTGACACCTAAATCGCTTTGTATTATAATTAGGTTAATCATCATTTAGATGAGTGTAATATTTGAGACGATTGAGCGACCGCTCGCCCCACTGCCCCGACCTTGAGATTGGAACCTGAAACCTATGCTAACCATTGACGATGCGATTCAAAATTTCTTGCGCGACCGCGCGGTCGGTCAGTCCGCGCAGACGATTGAAACGTACGCGCAAGGAATGCGCCGATTCACCGAGTATCTCGATTCGATTCGCCACTCCCCTACTCGCGCGGCATCTACGCTTTCTGTTGATCACGCGCTCGATTGCGCCAAGTGGCTGAGCGAAGAACGCCAGATCGCGAAAGCGACTCTGCGGACGTATTTAAGCGCGATCTCGCGATTCTACGCGTACCTCCTGCGCGAAAAAATCGTCAACCTCTCCGCGTCCGATATGGAACGGATGCGTGACGCGTACCATCAATATCGCAAAGGCGGCAGTCGCCCACTCCCCAAACTCCCGCCCGACGAAGCGATCACCGCGTTGTTATCCGCCGCGCGCCGCGTCAAGCCGCAGCCCAAAAAGCCGCGCCTCGATCTTGCGCGTCTGCGGAATATCGCGATGCTCGAAGCGTTACGCGCGTCGGGAATGCGCGTCGGCGAATTGGTGGGACTCAAGCGCGACGATCTCGATCATCGCAACCATACCGCGCGCGTCACCGGCAAAGGCGACAAGCAGCGCGTCGTCTATTTCGACGACGCGGCGTGGAACGCGATCCAAGCGTACCTCAAAACGCGCAACGACGGCGCGCGCGGACGCGCGTTGTACCAATTGCCACTCTTCGCGCGCCACGACCGCCGCGTCAGCAACAAAATTTTGCCGATGACGACCGATGGCGTGCGCCTCGTTTTCAACCAACTCGCGCGCGCCGCCGGAATCGAAATCGTGATGACGCCGCACTCGCTCCGTCACGCGTTCGCGACGAAAATTCTCGAAGCGACCGGTGATCTCGCCGTCGTCCAAGATATGTTGGGACACGCCTCCCCTGCGACGACGCGCGTCTACGCCAAAGTATCGTCCAAGCGGATGCGCGACGCGCATCGCACCGCGTTCGGGTATCGCGGCGCCGAAGACGCCTGAGGCGTCGTCCTTGACATCGGTTCCGACTCGTGATATATTAGTAATGTATCTGTAAAGTTCAGTTTTGTCACGCCGACCGCCGTATGCGTAAAAAAACTCGCTCGACCCAACCACCCCGCCCGCGCAGGAAACCTGCCTCGCTCGCGCTCCACGTGTATGAAAAAATCAGGAGCGATATCCTGACGTGCGCGCTCAAGCCCGGTCAACAAGTGACGCAAGTCCAACTGGTTGACAAATTCCAGGTGGGTGTGACTCCGGTGCGGGAAGCCCTCCAGCGCCTTGCCCAAGAAGGGCTGGTGCAATCCATTCCTCGTTTTGGTTACATCGTCAGCGCGATCACACTTGCCGACGTGTGCGCGCTGTACGAATTCCGCAAGATCATCGAGTCCGCGGCGGTGCGCCTTGCGGCGGAACGCGCGTCCGACGGGCAACTCGCGCAGATTGCCCAGGCGGTGAATTTCACGTACACGTTTGGGGATCGCCAGAGCTACACGGATTTTCTCGCGCACAACGCCGAGTTCCATTGCGCGATTGCGCGCGCCAGCGGCAATCCGCGACTTGGAGCCCTCGTCTATGCGCTGAACAACGAACTCATTCGCGTGTTCCACTTGGGACTGGATGTGCGCGACAGCGCGCGCGAAATGCGCGACGAGCACATCGCGTTGGTCAATGCGCTCAAAGCGCGCGACGCGGATCGCGCAGAACGTATCCTCCAAAAGCAGAATGCAAAATCGGAAGAACGCGTCAAGGAAGCCCTGCTGAGAAATGGCAACCTCAGCGCTTCCAACATCGCCAGAGAGATCTTGGCAAACCGTCCCAGGATTTTGCCAAATGCTTCGGCGCGACGCCGAAAGGAGACTCGTGCTCACTAGTTCTTTTCCACGTATTTCGTTCGCCCACCTCCCTACGCCGTTAGAAGAAATGCCGCGCTTGACCAAAACCCTGGACGGTCCTCGTCTGCTGATCAAGCGCGACGATCAAACCGGCTTGGCGATCGGCGGCAACAAGACGCGCAAACTCGAATTCAGTATCGCCGAAGCGTTGCGCCGCAATGCCGATACGGTCGTCACCGTCGGCGCCGCGCAATCGAATCATTGCCGACAGGCCGCCGCCGCTACCGCGCGTTGCGGCTTGCGTTGCATCCTCGTGCTGCGCGGCGATGAGCCCGCCGAGTGGAACGGCAATTTGCTGTTGGATCATTTGCTGGGCGCGCAAGTTCGTTTTTCGGGCGCGCGTGACCGCGCCGAGGTTGCCGCGCAAGTGATGCAGGAAGAACAAGCCGCCGGTCGTCGCCCATTTTTCATTCCGCTGGGCGCGTCGGATGAATTTGGCGCGATGGGTTACGTCGCGGCAATGGAGGAACTGGCGGAGCAACTGCGGGAACGCCAGATGCGCGCGGATCGGATCGTCTTTGCCAGCAGTTCGGCTGGAACGCAAGCCGGTTTATGCGCGGGCGCCAAAGCCCTCAGCTTGAAGAGTCAACTTGCCGCCATCGCGATTGATTCGACGCGCGCCGAACTTCAAGCCGATGTTGCCGCCATCGCGATTCCGACGCTTCGCCGCCTTGGTTTGGCGATTCCATTCTCCGCCGAAGACGTGAGCGTGTACGATGGCTACCTGGGCGCGGGGTATGGCATTATGGGCGCGCCGGAAAAAGAAGCGATCGAATTGACGGCGCGCACGGAAGGCATCTTGCTCGATCCGGTGTACACGGGACGCGCGATGGCTGGACTGATCGATCTGATTCACCAAGGCGAATTCGGCAAACACGAAACGATCATCTTTTGGCACACCGGCGGTGCGCCCGCCTTGTTCGCGTATGCGCAACAATTCAAGCATTGATTCCCCTGTCGCAAGGAGCCCTGGCACGATGAGCAAAATTATTTTCCTGGACAACGGCGCGACCTCTTTTCCAAAGCCGGAAGAGGTCTACGCGTTTATGGATTATTTCTACCGCAACTTTGGCGTCAACCCCGGACGATCCGGTTACGATCTGTGTATGGAAGCTGGATCGGTTGTGGACGACACGCGCAAAATGCTGACTCGCTTTTTCAACGGCGCCGATCCGGAGCATCTGTGCTTTTCGTACAATTCGACCGACGCGCTGAATCTTTGCATCTTCGGGATGCTCCAACCCGGCGATCACGCGATCACGACGACGCTCGAACACAACTCGGTCTTGCGTCCGCTCTATCATCTATCGCAACAAGGCGTGGCGGTGGATTACGTTCCATTCGACGGTGCGGGATTCGTTGACCCTGACGAAATCCGAAAAAAGTTTCGCGCGAACACGCGCCTCGTGATCGTCAATCACGCGTCCAACGTGATCGGCACCGTACAACCGATTCGTGAGATCGGACGATCCTGTCGCGCAGCCGGCATCCCGTTCGCGATCGACGCGTCGCAATCGGCGGGCAAGGTGCCGATTGATCTGGAAGATCAATTTCTCGATGTCGTCGTGTTCACCGGACACAAATCGCTGTTGGGTCCCACCGGCATCGGCGGATTGTACGTGCGACCTGGGATCGAAATCCGGCATACGCGCGCGGGTGGCACCGGCGTCCGTTCCGCGCAACGCACGCATCTCGACGAGTATCCGTTTCGGCTGGAGTACGGCACGCCGAATGTCGTCGGGATCGCGGGCTTGCACGCCGGGCTGAAATGGATTCTCGCCAAGGGACTCGCCGCGTTGCAAGAGCACGAAATGAAATTGACGCGCCAGTTGCGCGACGGCTTGCGCGCGCTGGACGGCGTCACGTTGTACTGTCAAGCCGATCTCGCGAATCATATCAGCGTGCTCGCGTTCAACGTGGATGGAATGGACGCGGCGGATGTCGGCACGATGCTCGATATGGATCACAACATCGCTTGTCGTACCGGCTTGCACTGCGCGCCGCTCGTTCACGAGCAAATCGGGACCGCGCAGATTCACGGCGCGGTGCGATTCGGCATTGGACCCTTCAACACGGAGGAGCATATCCAAATCGCGCTCGATGCCGTCCGCGCAATTGCCACGTGGAAAAAACGCAAAGGTTAACACGCAGGTTCGAGAAAAAGGAGAAGCAAAATGGCACAGTCACGCCAATCAATGAAAAAGCAGAGCGCAAGATCATCGCGCGCGACGCCGACCGCGCTCCGCAAGGTGGACGCAGAAATCGCGGCAATCGTCGCGCGGGAATGTCGGCGGCAGAAGCAAGGGCTGGAAATGATCGCGTCGGAAAATTATGCCAGCCGCGCCGTCCTTGAAGTCGTTGGCTCGGTTTTGACGAACAAGTACGCCGAAGGGTATCCCGCCAAGCGCTATTACAGCGGTTGTGAATTCGTGGACCAAGCCGAAACCCTGGCGCGTGAACGCGCCAAGAAACTGTTCGGCGCGCAACACGCCAACGTGCAACCGCACTCGGGTTCGCAGGCGAACCTGGGCGCGTACGTCGCGTTGATCCAGCCCGGCGATACGGTGCTGGCGATGAGTCTGGCGCAGGGCGGACATCTCACGCACGGCGCGCCGGTCAACTTGTCGGGGCAACTGTACAAGTTCGTCGGTTATGGCGTGAACCGGGAAACCGAAATGCTGGATTACGACGACCTCGCGCGCCTGGCGGAAACGCATCGCCCCAAACTGATCGTCGCGGGCGCGACAGCGTACCCGCGCGTGATCGACTTTGAGCGCTTGCGCGCGATCGCGCAAGCGATTGGCGCGAAATTTATGGTGGACATCGCGCACATCGCCGGACTGGTTGCCGCGCGCGTCCATCCCAGCCCGATTCCCTTTGCCGATGTGGTGACGACGACGACGCACAAGACGCTGCGCGGACCGCGCGGCGGAATGATCTTGTCCACCGCCGAGTACGCCAAAGCGATTGACAAAGCGATCTTCCCCGGCACGCAAGGTGGTCCGCTGGAACACGTGATCGCGGGAAAAGCGGTTGCGTTCAAAGAAGCGCTCCAGCCCGCGTTCGTGAAATATCAAAAGCAAATCGTCGCCAACGCGCGCGCCCTGGGCGAGCAATTGCAGGCGCGCAACCTTCGACTCGTTTCGGGCGGGACGGACAATCATCTCCTCCTGGTGGATTTAAGCCGACAAGGCGCCACCGGTAAAGACGCGGCGGACGCACTGCACGCCGTCGGGATCACGTGCAACAAAAACTTGATTCCGTTCGATCCATTGGCGGCGACTGTCACAAGTGGTATTCGCTTGGGCACCCCCGCCCTGACGACGCGCGGGATGAAGGAAGACGATCTGCGCCAAATTGCCGATTGGATCGCGGATGTCGTGACGCGAATGGACGATGCCGCGCTGCATTCGCGCGTCCGCAAAGCGGTCGTGCGTTTTGCCAGCCAATTCCCCGTGCCGGGAATTGACACGTAAAATACGTCAACGCACAAAACGACACCTCATCGCGAAATTCGATTTGTCGCGGAATTACACGGATTTGTTCCGTGTGATTCCGCGCGTTTCTGTGCCAGGTGAGAATATTGTCTTGTGTAACCAATGAGGTTCAAAGTTCAAGGTTGAACATCGAACCTTGAACTTTGAACTTGTTGTGACCCGCCATTGACCAATCGTGTGGTATCGAGTACAATGTAATTCGATTTCTCGTCGCGAGATGAAAGGATCACTATGCGTACCGTACTCAAACTGATCGTCGCGTTTTTGCTGACTGTGTTCATTGTGCTGATCGCGTTTGCGGTTGGCTTTGGCGTCAACCTCTATCACGCGCAAACGCAACCCAAAACCGAAATCCCACAAAAGTTCGGATTGTTTTGGGAATCGTGGAAAATCGTGCAAGGCGAATTTTACGGCGATGTGCCGGACAAACAAACGCTGACGCGCGGCGCGATTCGCGGTTTGCTCCAGTCGCTGGGCGATCCGCACACCGTTCTGATCGAACCGGCGCCCGCGCAAGTGGAACAAGCGAATCTCAAAGGCGAAACCGGCGATGTCGGCTTGAATCTCGACGTGCGGAATCACGTCCTCACCATCGTCTCGCCGATTCCCGGATCTCCGGCGGACAAAGCCGAATTGCGCGCAGGCGATCTGATTCTCAAGATCGGCGATAAACTTTTGCCGTTCGATATCACCGTGCAGGACGCGCAGAACCAACTGCGCGGACCGATCGGCAGCAAGGTGATGCTGAACGTTCGTCGCATCGGCGATCCGAAACCATTCGACGTGGAACTCGCACGCGAAAAATATCCGCTCCCAACCGTCGATGCGAAGATGTTGCCCGGCACGACCTTCGGTTACATCAAGGTCACGATGGAAACCGCCGAGACCGGCAACGAATTTGCCAAAGCACTCGACAGTTTGAAAGCGCAGAAAATGACCGGCTTGGTGTTGGACTTGCGGAACAATCCCGGCGGCTTGTTCCCCGATCCGGTGCTCGACATCACGGGACAATTTTTGAAGAACAACGACGTGGTGCTGTACGAAAAATATCGCGATGGCACCGAAAAAGATTTTCGCGCTGGCAGTCGCCGCGGCGCGACGGACGTTCCGCTCGCGGTCCTCGTCAACAGCGGCACGGCGAGTGCGGCAGAAATCATCGCGGGCGCGCTGAAAGATTACAAGCGCGGTGTCTTGATCGGCGAGCCGACGTATGGCAAGGGTTCGGTGCAAGTGATTCGCAACTTGAGCGACGGCGCGGCGCTGCACATCACCGTCGCGACGTGGTACACGCCCAAGCGTACGCCGCTCGACGGCAAGGGGCTGGAGCCGGACATTGCGATTCCGCTCACCGACGATTCGATCAAAAAGAAACTCGATCCGCAATTGGATCGCGCGATTCAATACCTGCAGAAAGGCGCGTAACCATTTTCGATTTTCGATTGCCGATTTTCGATTGGAGCGCAAAATCGAAAATCTAAAATCAAAAATTGAAAATTCCCAGAGGTTGATATGATTCGCAGAATACTCGTCGCTGTTCTCACGACAACTGTGTTGGTGGTTTTGGTCGCAGGCGCATTCGCAGGTGGATATGGTTCCAGCCGCGCGCTGTTCCCCCCTGCCCTGCCGCCGGATGGCGGCGCGCCGCCGGAATGGAAATCGTCCATCGCGGTTTTCTGGGAAGCGTGGAACTATGTCCACCAGGATTATTACAAGATGCCGCTCAACGGCGATACGCTCGTCAACGGCTCGGTGGGCGGAATGGTGGACGCGCTGGGCGATCCGCACACGACGTTCGTTGACGCCAAGCGCGCGGAACTCGTCCGCACGAATATGCAAGGCTCGTTCGAAGGCATCGGCGCGACGATCACGATGCGCGAAGGACGCCTGACGATCGTTTCGATCATCAAGAACTCGCCCGCCGAACGCGCGGGCTTGCGCGCCGAAGACATCATCTTGCAAGTGGATAGCAAGGTGATCCAAAATATGGACGTGACCGAAGCGGTAATGTTGATCCGTGGTCCCAAAGGGACGCAGGTCAAACTGCACATTCTGCGCGCCAAGCAAGACCCGTTCATCGTCGAGATCACGCGCGATACGATTCGCACGCCGTTCGTCGAATCGAAAATGATCGAGAATACCCAGATCGCGTACTTGCGCTTGAACGAATTTGGCGCGACCGCGCCCAACGAAGTGAGCGCGGCGTTGCGTGAACTGCTGGCGCAAAATCCAAGCGGCTTGATTCTCGATCTGCGGAGCAATCCCGGCGGCTATCTGCCGGTTTCGATTGACGTCGCGAGCCAATTTTTGCGCGCCAATCAACCGGTGCTCGTCGTCAAAGACAAAAAGGGCAACGCCGACAACTATCGCGCCAAGAGCGGCGGACTGGCGACGAACATTCCGCTCGTCGTGTTGATTGACGCCGGTTCCGCCAGCGCGTCGGAAATCGTCGCGGCGGCGTTGAAAGATCACAAGCGCGCGACCTTGCTCGGCGTCAAAACGTTCGGCAAAGGATCGGTGCAGCACGTTTACACGCTGAGCGATCAATCGCAGTTGAACGTGACGATCGCGCGCTTTTTCAGTCCGAACGGCAGTGAGATCAACGATGTGGGCGTGACGCCGGACATCGAAGTAAAACTGACCGAAGAAGACATCGCGGCAAAACGCGATCCGCAACTGGATGCGGCGGTCAAGCTGTTGCAAAAATAGCAAATCGAATTTTCGATTTTTGATTGCCGATTTTCGATTCATCCAATCGAAAATCGAAAATCAGAAATCGAAAATCGGAGTGAATATGTTTCGTTGGACGTTTCGCATTTTGTTGATGAGCGTGTTCGTCGCGCTGGCGGTGACGGGCGCGTACGGCGGCGGGTACACCGCGAGCCGGATTTTGTTTCCGCCGCCCTTGCCGCCGGACGGCGGCGCGCCGGACGAATGGAAAGCGTATACGCCGGTTCTCTTCGAAGCGTGGAGTCACATTCAACGCGAGTTCTACAAAGCGCCGGTCGATCCGGACACGTTGGCGAACGGCTCGGTCGCCGGAATGGTGCGCGCGCTCGGCGATCAGCACACGGCGTTCATCAACGCCCAGCGCGCGGCGATCACGCGCACCGATTTACAAGGATCGTTCGAAGGCATCGGCGCGACGGTGGAAATGCGCGAGGGGCGCTTGACGATTGTCTCGCCGATCAAAGGATCGCCCGCCGAACGCGCCGGACTCGCGCCGAACGACATCATCGCGCGCGTCAACGATACGCCGATCCAAAATATGGACATCACGGAAGCGATCGCGCTGGTGCGCGGGCCGAAAGGTACCCAGGTCGTGCTGACGATTCAGCGCGGCACCGCCGCGCCGTTCCAGGTGACGATCGTGCGCGATACGATCCGCACGCCGTTCGTCGAGTCGCGGATGATCGAGGGAACGACAATCGCGTACGTGCGCTTGAATCAATTCGGCGGACCCTCGACCGAAGAATTGCGCGCCGCGTTGCGCGAACTATTGACGCAAAACCCCACAGGACTGGTGTTCGATCTGCGGCGCAATCCGGGCGGATACTTGGGCACGGCGGTAGAAGTGGCAAGCCAGTTTCTGCCCGCCGGTCGCGTCGTGTTGATCCAGAAAGACAAGAGCGGCAACGCGCAAGAATTCAAAGCGCGCAACGGCGGCGTGGCGACGACGATTCCAATGGTGTTGCTGATTGACAGCGGCTCAGCCAGCGCGTCCGAAATTATCGCGGGCGCGCTCAAAGATTACCAACGCGCGACCTTGATCGGCGTCAAGACATTTGGCAAGGGTTCGGTGCAAAACGTTCACACCCTGAGCGACAAGTCGGAATTGCGCGTTACGATCGCGCGTTTTTTCAGCCCCAAGGGCAACGCGATCAACACCCTCGGCGTCACGCCGGATATCGAAGTGAAACTGACGGAAGAAGACGCCGCGAACAAACGCGATCCGCAGTTGGATCGCGCGGTGCAATTTTTACAAACGGGCAAATAAACGAAGGATGAAGGCAGAGGGATGAAGGATGAAAATTCTTCTTCATCCTTCATCCTTCATCCTTCATCCTTCCAATGACTGACAAAATTCTCGCCACCAATCGCAAAGCGTATCACGATTATCAGATCGAAGAGACGTACGAGACGGGCGTCGCGCTGACTGGCACCGAAATCAAATCGGTGCGCGCCGGCAGCGTCAATCTGCGCGACTCGTACGCGCAAGTGAAGAACGGCGAACTGTGGCTGATGAACGTTCACATCGCGCCGTACGAACCGGCGAGCCGCCAGAATGTTGACCCGTACCGCGACCGCAAACTGCTGATGCATCGCAAAGAAATTCTGCGTTTGTTCGGGCGCGTGATGGAAAAAGGGCTTACGCTCGTGCCGTTGAAAATGTATCTCAAAAAGAATCGCGCCAAACTCGAAATCGGTTTGGCGCGCGGCAAGCGGCAGTACGACAAGCGCGAAGCGATCGGCAAACGCGACGCCGCGCGCGAGATGGATCGCGCGATCAAAACGCGCGGACGTGGGTGAAATAGAATCGCCCCGGTATCGTGTAACGATGCTGGGGCGATGATTGTTTATAGTCACGCGCGCCGCGTTCGAGCAGAGCGATTGTTGAATGAAACGCTAGGGCGATTTGCCACTACCCCACTCGGTTTTGGCTCGCTCCGGCGTAAGGATAGTCACGCGCGTGAACGCGGCGCTGGCATGATTACCCGTTGAGTCACCTCTGCCCCCAATCCCCACTAGACCCTTCGCGAACGCGCTGTCGGTGACCGTGGTGACGGGTACGCGATTGATGTAGATCGTGAACGTGTTGCCCTGCGCGATCACACCGATCAGGTTTTTGTTCAAACCCGGCTTGATGAGCGGGCTTGGGCTCCATTTGGCATCGGCAGTCTTAGCGATAACCTTGTTCATAACGTACTGCCCTTGGCGGCTATCAATCAGAACGTTGTAATAGTGCCCTTCGGCACTTCGGCGAAAAGACACGCCGTATGCCCCACCCGCCGCGCTGAGCGATTGCGCTTCGACTTCGATGGCAAAGTTGTCATATTCTCCACGTCTGAAGCAGAACCACTCTTCATCTTTCACTTTCACGGTTATGGTATATTTGTACGGTGACCACGCAAAGTCCATAAAGTCAGTTCCGATCGTGCACCATTGGCTTTCCTTAGTGGCAAAGTCCTCGCAGTACAGCATACCTGCAGGTAACGGAGACGGGCAGGGTGGCAACACGATCGGCGGTGGCGGCGCAACGGTTGCTGGGGTGCCCACCGGCTGTGCGGCGGCAGATGGCACGCCGCTACCCCACTCGGCTCTCGCTTTGTCCGGCGTAAGGATGGTCACGCGGGTGAACGCGACGCTGGCGCGCTCGTTATTGGGACCGGTAAGGGCGGTCAGCCCTATGTAGCCCTTGGCGAATGTGTCGTCAGTGACCGTGATGACGAGGACGCGATTGATGTAGATCGCGAACGTATTACCTTGCGCAATCACGCCGATCAGATTCTTGTTCGCGCCTGTTCTGATAAAGGGAGACGCTCGCCGTGTGACCGGGACATCGGCGCTCAACGTGCCTGCGACTCTCTTGTACATCCCATAGCGGCCGTCGCTGGTGATGAATAGGGTGTACAAGCTGTTTACATTCGTCTCGGTGGCTCTGCGGAAAACGAGTCCGTATGAAGCCCATTCCTCGCTGAGCGGTTGCGCTTCGATCTCTATCCCAAAGTTGTCATACTCCAAGAGGTTATTGCTTTCGTTTCTCAAATAGGTCGTGACGCTCATATCTTTCTGTTTGACGGCGACAGTGTATCTATTTGAGGTTCATTGGGAATTGCCGTGATACCCGGCATATCTAGTAGTGCGGCGAGCAAACAAGCGATAACCTTCCAGATCAAGAAAAATGCGTTGGAACAGGTGCGCCAAATTGAGCAAACCATAACAACG
>VGOB01000072.1 GCA_016865935.1 Chloroflexota bacterium
TCGCCTGCCCTTTGAGCGAGGCGACTTTGGTGATCGCGGCGGTCAGCGTGGTCTTGCCGTGATCGACGTGTCCAATCGTGCCGACGTTGACGTGCGGTTTGGTGCGATCGAATTTTTGCTTTGCCATTTTTTACTCCGTGTTCAGTATTCAGTATTCACTATTCAGTGATATCTGAACACTGAATACTGAATACTGCAAACTAAACTTTCCCTTTCCCCGCAATCGTCTCCGCGATCTGCGCGGGGAGTTGATCGTAATGATCGAATTCCATCGTAAAGGTGCCGCGCCCTTGGGTCTGCGAGCGCAAGCCGGTGGCGTAACCAAACATCGTGGCGAGCGGAACGAACGCGCGAATCGCCGTGATGTTGCCGGCGCGCGGCTCCATTCCTTCGACGTGCGCGCGGCGGGCGGACAAATCGCCGATCACATCGCCCATATAATTTTCCGGCACCACGACTTCGACTTTCATAATCGGTTCGAGCAGAACCGGCGCGCCTCTTTGCACTCCGGCTTTGAATGCCATCGAACCGGCGATCTTGAACGCCATCTCGGACGAATCTACTTCGTGATACGATCCATCCACCAGGCGCGCTTTGAGGTCAACGACCGGATACCCGGCGATCACGCCGCTATCGAGCGATTCGCGCACGCCTTTTTCGATCGCGGGGATGTATTCTTTCGGAATCGCGCCGCCGCGAATCGCATCTTCGAATTCAAAGCCCTTGCCTTTTTCCAGCGGCTCGAGTTCGAGCCAGCAGTGCCCGTACTGTCCGCGTCCGCCGGTCTGGCGCACAAAGCGACCTTCCGCTTTTGCCGCGCGCGTGATCGTTTCGCGGTACGCGACCTGGGGCTTGCCGACATTCGCCCAGACTTTGAACTCGCGCGTCATTCGATCCACCAGCACGTCGAGATGCAATTCGCCCATTCCGCTGATCAGCGTCTGCCCGGTTTCTTCGTCCGTGCGAACGCGGAAGGTTGGGTCTTCTTCCGACAAACGGCGCAACGCTTCCGCCATCTTGTCCTGATCGGCTTTGGTGCGCGGTTCAATCGCGACCGAGATCACCGGCTCGGGGAATTTGATCGCTTCGAGCAAAATCGGTTTTTCCGGATCGCACAGCGTATCGCCGGTGAACGTATTTTTGGGCCCAATAATCGCGGCGATGTCGCCGGCAAGAACTTGTTGCACTTCTTCGCGCGAGTTGGCGTGCATCCGCACCAATCGTCCGATGCGTTCGCGCTGATTGCGGCGCGTCGTGTTAATGTACGCTTGCCCGGTCGCCAGTTTGCCGGAATAAACGCGCACGTAGGCGAGTCGTCCGACAAATGGATCGGTGACGATTTTGAATGCGAGCGCGGCGGTCGGTTCGTTTTCGTCCGCTTGGCGCGTTTCTTCTTTGGTTGCGTCGTCCGGCTGCGCGCCGCGGATTGACGGAATATCAATCGGCGAGGGCAGGAGTTCTACGACCGCGTCCAGCACGGCTTGGACGCCTTTGTTCTTCAGCGCCGCGCCGCACAACACCGGCACGAGTTTGCCGGAGATCGTCGCGCGCCGCAACGCGGGCATCAATTCTTGCGCCGATATTTCTTTGCCTTCCAGATACTTGGTCGTCAGCGCTTCGTCCGTTTCGGCGATCATTTCGACCATTGTCGCGCGGCGTTTGGCGACTTGTTTTTTCAGATCGTCGCGCACCTCGCGCGTCTCGGGGGGCTGATCGGGATCGTCGCCGTAGACGATTTCTTTCAGTGTCAACAGATCGACGAATCCTTCGAACGCGGCTTCTGCGCCGATCGGCATCTGAATCGCGACCGGTTGCGCGCTGAGCCGATCGACGATCATTTCAATCGTCCGGTAGAAATTCGCGCCCGGACGATCCATTTTGTTAACGAACGCGAGCCGGGGCACGCGAAAACGATCGGCTTGCCGCCAGACGGTTTCGGATTGCGGCTGGACGCCCGCCACCGCGTCGAAGACGACGATGCCGCCGTCGAGGACGCGCAAGGAGCGCTGTACTTCGGCGGTAAAGTCAATGTGCCCCGGCGTATCGATCAGATTGATCTGATGATCGCGCCACGAGGTGGTGGTGGCGGCGGACGTGATGGTGATGCCGCGTTCGCGTTCTTGTTCCATCCAATCCATCACCGTCGTGCCGTCGTGCACTTCGCCGATTTTATAGGTTTTGCCGGTGTAGTACAGAATGCGCTCGCTGACGGTAGTTTTGCCTGCGTCAATATGCGCGATGACACCGATGTTTCTAATTTGCTCTAACGGAACTAGACGAGCCACGTGAAATTCCAAAATTGTCAATTGTCAATTATCAATTGACAATTGTTTTACCAGCGGTAATGCGCGAACGCGCGGTTCGCTTCCGCCATTTTATGCGTTTCTTCTTTTTTCTTGATCGTCGCGCCCTGATTGGCGGCGGCGTCCATCAATTCGCCCGCGAGTTTCTCGGCGTAGGTCTTGCCGCCGCGCGAACGCGAATTCGCGATCAGCCAGCGCATCGCCAGCGCGACGCGGCGGTCGCTTGGCACTTCGACCGGCACTTGCAACGTGGCGCCGCCGACGCGGCGCGGGCGGACTTCGATGCTGGGACCGGCGTTGCGCAACGCGGTCTCGAACACTTCGACCGGATTTTTCTTGGTCTTGTCGCCGATGATGCCGAACGCGTCGTAGACCGCGCGCGCGGCGACGGTCTTTTTGCCGCGCGTCATCACGCGGTTGATAAAGTTGGCGATCATCAAGTTGTTGTATTTGCTGTCGGGAGCAACCGTATGGCGCTCTGCTTTTCCTCGTCGAGCCACTTAAAAACCTCCAAATTCGCCAAATCTGCCAAACTTGCCAAATTTGCCAAACCGTCCTGAGTCAAGTCGAAGGATTTGGCACCTTTGGCACGTTTGGCGCATTTGGCACATTTGACTAGTCCGCGGCTTCACCGGCGGCAACTTTGGGTCGCTTGGCGCCATATTTCGAGCGACCCTTTTGGCGTTTTTCGACGCCGGTCGTATCGAGCGCGCCGCGCACGATGTGATAGCGCACGCCGGGCAAGTCTTTCACGCGTCCGCCGCGAATCAAAACGACTGAGTGCTCTTGCAACTGATGACCTTCACCCGGAATATACGCCGTCACTTCGATCCCGTTGGACAGGCGCACGCGCGCGATCTTGCGCAACGCCGAGTTCGGTTTCTTGGGTGTCATCGTGCGGACGATGGTGCACACGCCGCGTTTCAAGGGCGAACCCTTGCCGCGTTCCTGCTTGTTGCGCAGGGTGTTCAGGGTAAAGCGCAAGGCAGGCGCTTTGGTTTTTTTGCTTTGCGGTTTGCGACCCTTGCGGATCAGTTGATTGATAGTGGGCACCTAAGTTTCCTCCGTGCCGGTTAGTCTTCTAGTCGTCTAGTCAGATAGTTAAAACCACATCTTCGCTTGACTATTCGGCTAACCGACGGTCTGACTATGTGACTAATTTTTGGCAACAAAATACCCTTCCCGCTTTGGAATCATCGCGAATTTCGACGTGACTTGGCGTGCCACGGAGCATTCACGAGGGAAGGGTAATTCCTTCTGTCCAATCTAGCGGACGGATGAGTCAAACCAGTTTCCACAAGAGGTTTCGTTCAACGCAACCGCGTTTCCACGCGTCAACGTGGACAACGATTGCCTGTGGAAACCTTGGACGTCCTTTGAACACATCAGGACGGGCGACCCATCGTAGTCACGAATCGCCGTTTGGAGACAGCACAGAGAGTCGTGAGACAATCTGTCTGCCACGATTCGCGCCGAATGATTATATGCAGTACACGGTTTCGTGTCAAATCGCGGTTTTACCCCGCGAACTCCGGTTCCTCCGAAATGTCATCTACCGTGACGGTTGGCACGGGCCCAATGTCGAGCGGCGCGGTCTCGGGGTGAAAGCCACTGCCGACCGGAATCAGTTTGCCGAGAATGACGTTTTCCTTCAACCCGCGCAATTGATCGACGCGTCCGCGCACGGCGGCGTCTGTCAGCACGCGCGACGTTTCCTGGAACGATGCGGCGGCGAGGAATGATTCGGTGGCGAGCGCGGAACGCGTCAAGCCGAGCAGAATCGGTTGCGCCGTCGAGGGATTGCCGCCAATTGCCGTCGCTTTGGAATTGCGCTCGTTGAACGCTTTGCGGTCGAGAATTTCGCCGGGCAACAAATCGGTATCGCCGGAACTGCGGACGCGCACGCGGCGCAACATTTGGCTGACGATGATCTCGATGTGCTTGTCGTGAATGTTGACGCCTTGCGAGCGGTAAACGCCTTGCACTTCTTCCAACAAGTACAACTCGCACGCTTCTTTGCCGAGAATTCGCAGAATCTCGCGCGGATTTTTTGGACCGTCCGTCAACTGATCGCCCGCCTTGACCGTCTGCCCATCTTCGACACGCAAACGCGCGGTGGCGGGAACTTCCGCGATCGCCTCCGTTTGCAGCTCGCGCCGGATCGTGATCAGTCCTTTTTCGACGATCGCGCGCCCCGCTGCTTTGGCGATGATTGCTTCGCCGCCTTTGGTCAGGACTTGACCCGCTTCCACTTCGTCGCCCTCTTCGATCAGCGCTTTGGTGCCGCGCGGCAAAGTGTACTCGTCCTGTTCGACGCGCACGTTGGCAATGCGAAGTTTGCGTTCGTCGCCGTCGTTGTAGATTTGCACGACGCCGTCAAGCTCCGCCATCAACGCTTCGCCTTTGGGATCGCGCGCTTCGAACAATTCTTCGACGCGCGGCAACCCGCTGGTGATGTCTTCCACTCCGGCGACGCCACCGGTGTGGAAGGTGCGGAGCGTCAACTGCGTGCCCGGCTCGCCGATGCTTTGCGCGGCGATGATGCCCACTGCTTCGCCGATGGGGATCAAGCCCCCGCGCGCGAGATCGCGCCCGTAGCATTTCGCGCACAAGCCGTGCCGCGCGTCGCACGTCAACGGACTGCGCGCGTAGACGCGCTCCACTTTGGCTTTCTCGACGGACGTCCAATTGTCTTCCGTGATCATTTCGCCCGCCGCGATGATCACTTCGCCGGTCTTGGGATCGGTGATTGGCGCCGCGGCGATGCGACCGCTCACGCGCTCGGCAAATGTTCCGCCGGTGCGTTCTTTGGAGTGCGTGTCGAGCCACATTCCCGCGCTGGTGCCGCAATCTTCTTCGGTGATGATGACTTCTTGCGCCACGTCCACCAACCGCCGCGTCAAGTACCCGGCATCGGCGGTGCGGAGCGCGGTATCGGCAAGTCCTTTGCGCGCGCCGTGCGTCGAAATGAAATATTCGAGCGCGCTCAGCCCTTCGCGGAAATTCGATTTGATCGGCAGCGCGATGATGCGTCCCGCCGGATCCGCCATCAGCCCGCGCATTCCGGCGAGTTGACGGATCGGTTGAAAGCCGCCCTTGACCGCGCCGGATTTGGCGTAGACCAAAATTGGCGATGCTTCGCGCATTCCTTTGGCGACGGCTTGCGTCACCAGTTCCGTCGCTTCGGTCCAGTATTCCACGGTCTTGACGTACTGTTCTTCTTCCGTGATCAAGCCGCGTCGGAATTGCTGTTCGACTTCGTGCACTTTGGCGGTGATGCGATCCAGGATCGTTTGTTTTTCGGACGGCACGGTGATGTCGTCAATCGCGATGGTCAAGCCGCTGCGCGTGGCGTATTTGAAGCCGACTTCTTTGATCTGATCGACGACGTGCGCGGTGCCTTCTGCGCCCATCTGGTTGTACACTTCGGCGACAAGTTCTTTCAAGCCCTTTTTGTCCAAGGCGTCATTCGAAAACCGGACTTGCGGCGGCAGGATTTCATTGAAGAGGACGCGTCCAACCGTCGTTTCGAATAGATCGCCTTTGCGCCTGGCTCCCTTGGGCGCGCGATGGTATGTTTCCGGATTGTGTGCCAATTTGATCTTGGCGTGCAGTTCGACGTGTCCTAGATCGTGCGCGAGCGCGACTTCGTCGGATGAGTAGAACACTTTGCCTTCGCCGCGCGCGCCGGGCTTGTCCATCGTCAGATAGTACACGCCGAGCACCATATCTTTCGTCGGCTCGACAATCGGTTCACCCGATGCGGGCTTTAACAAATTGCGCGACGACAACATCAACTTGCGCGCTTCGTCTTTGGCGGCTTCGGACAGCGGCACGTGCACCGCCATCATATCGCCGTCGAAATCGGCGTTGAACGCCGCGCAGACGAGCGGATGAATTTGGATCGCGCTCCCTTCGACCAGGATCACTTCGAACGCTTGAATGCCCAAGCGGTGCAACGTGGGCGCGCGGTTCAGCAAAACGGGATGATGCTTGATGATTTCTTCCAGCACGTCCCACACTTCGGACGAACTGCGATCCACCAACCGTTTTGCCGACTTGATGTTGTGCGCGTAGTTGTACTCGACCAGTTTTCGCATCACGAACGGCTTGAACAATTCGAGCGCCATTCCCTTCGGCAAACCGCACTGGTGCAATTTCAAATGCGGTCCGACGACGATCACGGAGCGACCGGAATAATCCACGCGCTTGCCGAGCAGGTTGCGGCGGAAGCGACCTTGTTTGCCTTTGAGCAGATCGCTCAGCGATTTCAGTTTGCGCTGACCGCGCGCGCTCACCGCTTTGCCGCGCGACGAGTTGTCAATCAGCGAATCCACCGATTCTTGCAACATCCGTTTTTCGTTGTTGACGATCACTTCGGGCGCGCTCAGTTCGAGCAACCGGCGCAGGCGATTGTTGCGATTGATCACGCGGCGGTACAGGTCGTTCAAATCCGACGTCGCGAAACGTCCGCCGTCGAGTTGCACCATCGGACGCAAGTCTGGCGGGATGACGGGCAGGACGGTCAGCATCATCCATTCGGGGCGATTCTCGGCGCGGCGGAGCGCTTCGACGACGCGCAAGCGTTTGATCTCTTTTTTCTTCACCTGTTTCGACTTGGTCGCGCGAATCGTCGCGCGGAGCGTTTGCGACAAGTGATCGAGATCGACGCCCTTGAGAATTTCGTAGATCGCCTCCGCGCCCATCGCGGCGGCAAAGAGGGTGCCCCACTTGTCGCGCATTTCGTTGTAGCGCGCTTCGTTGATAATCTCGCCGACGCGGATCGCTTTCAGTTCGTCCATTTTTTCGTCGTGCGCGGCGTGAATCTTTTCCAACTGCGCGTCGAGTTTTTGGCGCAACTTGGCGCTCGCGTCGTTCAGCGCTTGCTTCTTCTGCTCTTTTTCCGCGTCGAGCATCAATTGCTTGTCCGATTCTTTTTCGCGGAATTCTTTTTCAATATCCGCCAAATGCGCCTGCACGAGTTCGTTCAGGCGTTTGCGATGCTTGGCGGCAACCGTCTCGCCTTCCGTCGCGATCACTTCATCGGTCGGCTCGAACACAATCGCCTTGCGAATTTCGGAACCCCTGGCTTCTTCGATCCGGTTTTCCAGTTTCTTGGCGATGCTGACGATCTGATCGGTTGTTTCGGCGAGTTGCTCTTCGATTTTCGCGGTGGCGGTTTCGGTCTTGCGCGTGAGCGCGTCGATCTCTTTGTCGGATTGCTGTTCCAGTTCTTCGATTTCTTCGGCGACTTTGAGTTCGAGTTCGGCGGCTTTGTTTTGCGTTTCCTTGCTGAGCCGTTGCATCATTCGCTTGCGCGCGTCCTCGTCCACCTTCATCACGATGTACTGCGCGAAATACAAGACGCGTTCCAGCGCGCGCGGCGACAGATCCAGAATCAAGCCGATGCGCGACGGGACGCCGCGCACGTACCACAAATGCGACACCGGCGACGCGAGTTCGATGTGCCCCATCCGTTCGCGGCGGACGCGCGCGGGCGCGACTTGCACGCCGCACTTGTCGCACGTGATCCCGCGATTGCGAATTTTCTTGTACTTGCCGCACGCGCATTCCCAATCGCGCTGCGGACCGAAAATGCGTTCGTCGAACAAGCCGTCGCGTTCGGGGCGCAGCGTGCGATAGTTGATCGTTTCAGGTTTTTGGACTTCGCCGTATGACCACGCGCGAATCGTATCGGGAGACGCTAAACTGACGCGCATTGCGCGAAAATCTTTGAGTTCCATTGTCGCTCCAAGTCAACTAGTCAATTGGTGATTAGTCAACTAGTCACCAATCCCTAATCACTAGATTATTCCTCGTTCTTCTCTTCGCGCTCTTCCACGCGCTTGCCGCGCCGCCGACCGCCGCCGGTGATGCGTTCGCCGCGCGCAAAACGTTCGCGCCGTTCGCGCATCACATCGCGTTCCGAGCGCGGACCGCCTTCGTGGAACAAGCCGCCGCCGCCCATACTCGGCATCCGCTCTTCGCTTTCTTCCTTGCCAAAACTCGTCTTTTCGCCGTCGCCGCTGTAGACTTCGACGCCGAGTCCAAGCGATTGCAATTCTTTCACGAGCACGCGGAACGATTCCGGCACGCCGGGCTCCAAAATTTCTTCGCCCTTGACGATGGATTCGTACGTCTTGACGCGCCCGGTCACATCGTCCGATTTGACGGTGAGCATTTCTTGGAGCGTGTGCGCCGCGCCATACGCTTCCAGCGCCCACACTTCCATCTCGCCGAAACGTTGCCCGCCGAATTGTGCCTTGCCGCCCAACGGTTGTTGCGTGACGAGTGAGTACGGTCCGGTCGAGCGCGCGTGCACCTTGTCTTCGACCAGGTGCGCGAGTTTCATCATATAAATTACGCCGACCGTCACGGGCTGATCATACGGAATGCCTGTCTTGCCATCAATCAACGTCATCTTGCCGGAAATCGGCGATGGAATCTTGAGTTCCTGGCTGACGCGTTCGACTTCGGCGCGCGACTGTTCCTCGCTTGCCTTCTCGGATATTTTGCGGTCGTACGTTTCGAGCCACACACGGTAGCACGTCATCCGTGCGAGTTTATCGGCGGCGACGCGTTCGTCCAGCGTACGCTTGTCATCTTCGAACGACAAGAGCGCATCGGGAGTGTATCCTTTTTCCTTGAGCCATGCGCGCAAAACTTGGCGGCGCGCGTACACCTTGTCGTTGGCAAGTTTGCGGCGGTCGGCGTTGGGGAGCCACTCGCGCAAGTACAGCGCGCGCGCTTCGTCGTCGTTGGTCAGATCGTCCAGATTGTATTCTTGTTCCTTGAGCCAATTCCACGTGCGTTGCGTCACTTCGTACCACGCGCGATCGATCAACCACGCGCGCGCCAGTTCTGCGCTGATTTCGTTTTCGTCCGCGCCGTCGAATACGGGCGAGACGACCTTAAAGCCCAAACGATCCGCCGCCCAACCCAGGTGCGTTTCCAAAATTTGTCCGATGTTCATCCGCGCCGGCACGCCGAGCGGATTGAGAATAATGTCCACCGGTGTTCCGTCTTCCAAGTACGGCATATCTTGCACCGGCACGACTTTGGAAATGACGCCCTTGTTGCCGTGCCGCCCCGCCATCTTGTCCCCTTCGGTGATCTTGCGCTGTTGCGCGATCGCGACGCGCACGAGTTTGTCCACGCCCGCCGGCAATTCGAAATGTTCGTCGCGCGTGAACACTTTCACGTCCACCACTTTGCCGCGTTCGCCGTGCGGCAAACGCAAGGACGAGTCTTTCACCTCGCGCGCTTTTTCGCCGAAGATCGCGCGCAACAATTTTTCTTCCGGCGTCAGATCGGTTTCGCCTTTCGGCGTGATCTTGCCGACGAGAATATCGCCGGGTCCCACTTCCGCGCCGATGCGAATGATCCCGTCTTCGTCCAAGTCTTTCAGCACATCTTCGCCGACGTTGGGAATGTCGCGCGTGATCTCTTCCGCGCCCAGTTTCGTATCGCGCGCTTCGATCTCGTGTTTTTCGACGTGGATGCTGGAGAACTTGTCTTGATGCGCCATTCGCTCGCTGATCAAGATCGCATCTTCATAATTGCCGCCTTCCCAACTCATAAACGCGACGACGACATTTTGCCCGAGCGCGATCTGACCTTCGTCCGTCGAAGAACTGTCCGCGATCACTTGCCCCTTTTTCACTTTTTGACCGCGCGCGGCAATCGGGCGCTGATCGATGCAGGTGGACTGATTCGAGCGATTGTATTTTCGGAGCGTGTAGACGCGATCTTTTTTGCCGCTGCGAACTTTGATGTCCTTTGCCGTGACGCTGACGACTTCGCCTTCCTCTTCCGCGACGACCACCTGACCCGAATCGAGCGCGGCTTGCATTTCCATTCCCGTGCCGACGACCGGCGCTTCGGGACGCAACAGCGGCACCGCTTGGCGCTGCATATTCGAGCCCATCAACGCGCGGTTCGCGTCGTCGTGTTCCAGGAACGGAATCAGCGCGGCGGACACGCCGACGATTTGCTTGGGCGACACATCGAGGTACTGCACGCGGTCGGACAAATCGGTGAGGAATTGCTGACGGCGGCGAATCTCGACGCGCTTGTCCACGAATTGATGCAAATGATCGAGGCGCGCGTTTGCCTGCGCGATCGTGTGACGATCTTCTTCGTCCGCCGCGAGATAGACGATTTCGTCGGTCGCGTACGCGCGAACGGAAATTTCTTCCAGCTTTTTCAGCGCGGCAATTTTCGCCGCCAAGGTTTCGTCCACGACCGTTTCGGCTTTGGCGATGACTTTGTTTGAATCGGGATCGACGACATCCTCGCGCAAGATGCGACCGAGCAAAACTTTTTTGTCGTTCGGCACCTCGTTCTTGACGATGCGGTACGGCGTCTCGATGAAACCGAATTCGTTGATCTGCGCGTACGTCGCCAGACGCCCAATCAAGCCGATGTTCGGACCTTCGGGCGTTTCGATTGGGCAGATGCGACCATAGTGACTGTGATGCACGTCGCGCACGTCAAAGCCCGCGCGCTCGCGGCGCAAGCCGCCGGGACCCAGCGCGGAAAGCGTACGCTTGTGCGTCAACTCGTCGAGCGGATTGGTCTGTTGCATAAATTGCGACAGTTGCGAGCCGCCGAAAAATTCGCGCATTGCCGCGACGACGGGCCGAATGTTGATCAGGTTGATCGCGGTCATCTGATCGGGATCGCGCACGCTCATTCGCTCGCGCACGACGCGCTCGAGCCGCAACAAGCCGATGCGGAGATGGTTCTGGATCAGTTCGCCGACGGTTTTGACGCGGCGATTGCCGAGGTGGTCAATATCGTCGCCGTGTTCGACGCCGTTGTTGATCAAAATCATATGCTCGATCACCTTGACCAAATCGTCGGCGCGCTGAATCCGCTCTTGCGGTAATTGCTCGGCGGGAATGTCCGTGCCGTACAGACGCCGGTTCAATTTGTGGCGACCGACTTTGCCCAGGTCGTAACGGCGCTGGGTGAACAGGAGCGTGCTCATAAACGTCCGCGCGTTGTCGAGCGTCGGCGGATCGCCGGGGCGCATCTTTTTGTAGAATTCGAGCAGGTAGAAATCAATCAGCGTCATTTCGCCGCGATTGATCTTGGTGAGATCGGCGTCGCTGGGATGCGGATCGCGTTCGAGCGTCGTGCGAATGTACTCGTGTTCCGAGTTGTTGTCTGCGCCCGCGAAAATGTTGATGATCCCTTCGTCCGTGCCGTCGCCCACGCCGATCGCTTTGAGGAGCATCGTGACCGGCAGTTTGCGCTTGCGATCGACTTTGACGGAGAGAATATCGCGCTTGCTGGTTTCGAATTCCAGCCACGCGCCGCGATTGGGGATCAGTTTGGCGGAGCAGAGGACGCGCCCGGTCGCGCGATCTTCTCCGGCGGTAAAGTAGACGCCGGGCGAGCGAATCAGCTGGGAGACGACGACGCGTTCCGCGCCGTTGATGACGAACGTCCCGTGTCCGGTCATCAGCGCGAAATCGCCCATATACACTTCTTGCGTGGTCGTTTCGCCGGTGAGGTTGTTGATCAGCGCGACTTTGAGATGCATCGGCGCAGCGAAGGTCATATCCATCTCGCGGCATTGCGCCTCGGAATACTTGGGCTCGCCGAACCAGTACGTCAGGTTCAGTTTGCGCGCGATATCGTTATCGCCGGGAAAATAGAGCGAATAATCTTTGTTGAACGATTCGATGGGGGAAATTTCGTCGAACAGTTCGCGCAGACCTTCGGTTTTGAACCATTCGAACGATTCGAGTTGGACTTTGATGAGGGTGGGGATGCTGTGCACGTCGGGGATGCGCGCATACGTTTTTTGATCAGGCATCAGGGTGTTGACAAGGGTGGACATAGTCAGTTGGCTCATTTGCTTCACTCCTCAAAATGGCAATCCCCGCGTCCGCTAATGACATAACATTACGGGAGCAAGACGCGCAAACGCGGGACAAGGTGGGCAACACTGCCTGCCTGCCGTTAACAGGGAACAGGATTAACTTGGCTGATGCGGGAGAGTGAGGCGCTCGAGTCCGCGACAAGCGCGGGCAAGGCGCACTCTCTGGAGTTCGAGGGGCAAGGCAAGCGACGCGCGGCTTGCCGTGAGGCGATTGAGGGAAAAATCGCGCGCAACTCGATCCAAGCTGGCGCGGCAGATGAAAGAAAAAAAGGAAGAAAGACGAGAAACCGACCCGCCCGCTTGGCAAAAAAGTGCTAGCCGCAACCGCCCCCAAACGCCTCGTGCCCGTAATTTGATGCCCGCAAGCAAGTTACTATTCTACCAGAAAAAGGATTGGTTGTCAAGTTCAAATTTGTTAAATTTTTGATAAAATCGCTAGCGGCGCGGCGGCGTAATCGGCTGCCGGTTCGAGCGCGCGACTGTTGCAAGTCCCTCTTGACGTGTGCGCCGCACTGTGCTATAAAAAATCAGCCATACATTCGACGAGGAGAGGAGGCACGATGAACGTGTTCAAACGAATTCTGCTGATCGGCGTGATCGCGCTTTTCGTTCTGCTGCTTGCCGGTTGCGCGGCAGGGTACTGGCTGATCACCGCCAGCCATCCGCAAATCGAGGGAACGCTCCGCGCGCCGGGCTTGATCGCGCCGGTTGAAATCGTCCGTGATGCGATGGGTGTGCCGCACATCTACGCGCAGAACGCGGACGATTTGTTTTTCGCGCAAGGGTACGTCCACGCGCAGGATCGTCTGTGGCAATTGGAGTACAATCGCCGCATCGGTCACGCGACGCTGTCCGATGTCTTGGGCGCGGGCGCGATCGAGTACGATCGGTTTCTGCGGACGATTGGTTTGGCGCGCGCGGCGCGCGCCGATCTCGCCGCGTTGAGCGCGGAGGAACGCCGTTCGCTCGAAGCGTACGCGCGCGGCGTCAACGCGTTTCTCGCGACACATCCGAACAACTTGCCGGTTGAATTCACGTTGCTGGGATTCAAGCCCGCGCCCTGGGAGCCGCTCGATACGCTGGTGTGGGGCAAGGTGATGGGCTATCAGTTGAGCGGGCAGTACGAAGCCGATCTGTTTCGTCAGCGTGTTTTGGAAACGCTGGGCGAAACCAAACTCAAAGAACTATTGCCGGCGTACCCTGCCGAAGGTCCGTTCGTCGTTCCACCCGAAGCGCGCAATTACAAATCGGGAATGACGAATGAACGAATGACAAATGGACAAATGACAAATGAGCAAATGGCAAATGACAAATGGCAAATGACGAATTTCGGGATTGGGCAACCGGAGTGGGACGCGATTGCGAGGATGGACAATCTGCTCGCGATGCACGATCCTGGGATCGGCTCGAACAACTGGGTGATTGACGGAACGAAATCCGCGACGGGCAAACCGATCCTGGCGAACGATCCGCACTTGAGTATTCAAATGCCTTCGATCTGGTACGCCATCGGTTTGCATTGCATCATCAAAACCAAAGAGTGTCCGTACAACGTCGTCGGGTTTTCGTTCCCCGCCGCGCCCGGCGTCATCCTTGGGCACAACGATCGGATCGCGTGGGGTGTGACGACGCCGTATGCGGACGTGGCGGATTTGTACGTCGAAAAAATCAATCCGCAGAATCCGAATCAGTACGAGTATCAAGGCAAATGGGTTGATCTGCAAATCGTCGAAGAGCCGATCAAAGTCAAGGGCGTCGTTTCGGAAACGCTCAAGATTCAGATCACGCGCCACGGTCCGATCATCACGCCGCTGTTGCCGGGCGTGACGCAACCGCTCGCGTTTCAGTGGGTCGGCTTGCGCGAACGGAGCCGTTTGTTCGAAGCGGTGTTGCGGTTGAATCGCGCGCAAAACTGGGACGAGTTTCGCGCCGCGCTCAAGTTGTGGGACGTGCCGTCGCAGAATTTCGTCTACGCCGATGTAGACGGCAATATCGGCTATCAGTTGCCGGGCAACATTCCGATTCGCGCGAAGGGCAACGGGATGTTTCCCGCGTCCGGCTCCAGCGGCGATTCCGAATGGACGGGCTACATTCCGTTCGACGAGTTGCCGGCGGCGTTCAATCCGCCCACGCATTTTTTGGCGAGCGCGAACAATTGCATCGCGCCGGCGACGTACAAGTATTGGCTCTCGTATGATTGCGCCGCGCCGTTTCGCCAGCAACGCATTTTCGATCTGATCAAAGCGAAGGATACGTTGACGCTCGACGACATCGCGGCGATGCAGCGCGATACGTACTCGGCGCCCGAAGCGCGCCTGAAAACGTACCTCGCCGCGCTGACGCCGGTGGGCATCGCGCAAACGCGCGCGCTCGAATTCGTCAAAACCTGGGACGGCTATCTGACGCTGGACAATGTCGGCGGGACGATTGTCGCGGTCACGCTGCAACGCGCGATCCGAAATATTTTCGGCGACGATCTGGATGCGGACGCGCTCAAGGCGTACCTCAGCCGGAGCGATTATCATCAGCGCGTTCTGCTGACCCTGCTCGATCAGCCGGAGAACGCGTGGTGGGATGATCGCCAGACGCCGCAGAAGGAAACGCGCGACGCGATCTTGCAAAAGAGTTTCGCGGAAGCGGTCGCGTGGTTGAGCAAGCAGTACGGGGAATCGCCGGGCGAATGGAGGTGGAGCCGCTTGCACACCGCGACGTTCAGTCATCCGCTCGGCAGTGTGCAACCGTTGAATTTGCTGTTCAACGTGGGCCCCGTCGGCGCGCCCGGCGGCGAAGCGACGGTGATGCGAATGGGTTTTCGCGCGAACGTCCCGTTTGCGATCAACACCGCGTCGTCAATGCGAATGATCGTTGACCTAGGAAATCTGACGAACTCGCGCTCTATTCACACGACCGGGCAATCGGGTCAGCCCTGGCACAAGCATTACAGCGATCAAGTGTTGCTCTGGCGCGACGCGCTGTACACGCCGATGCATTTTGATCGCGCCGCGCTGGACAAAGCGCGCGAGGGAGTGCTGGTGTTAGTTCCGTAGTTGGATGGTTTGTTAGTTGGATAGTTGGGTAGTTGGAGGGCGGACAAACCAGCAAACAATCAAACTACCCAAAATACATTTTCTCCGTCATCGCCAAGATGACGCAGCCAAAGATGACCACGTTGATCAAAACCAACAGCGCGATAAAAAACCAATGCCGATACGAGAGCGCGTTCGGACTATTGCTCATACCTTACCTCCAGATTTCCGAGCGATCGCGATAACGTGACGTCGCCGGCTTGTAATTGAACGAGCGAACCATCGGCGCGCTGGACGATCAGCGCGCCGTCCTCGTTCACATCTACCGCGCGTCCTGTCACGACTCCTTGCGCGGTTTGCGCGTGAACGGTTTGTCCCAGCGTCGCCAGCCGATTTTTGTATTCGTCGCGCAGGTTTTCTCCGGCGCGCAAACGCACATACTGTGCTTCGATGTCGCGCAGGATCGCCTGGGCAAGCGGCGCGCGCGGCAGGGGTTTGCCAAGTTCTATCGCGATTGAGGTCGCGTCCGGTGGAATTCCGGCAATTGCCGCCGGGTCGAAATTCACGTTGACGCCGATGCCGACGATCACGTACTCTAACTTTTCGCCAACGATGCCGGATTCCGCCAGAATGCCCGCAAACTTTTTGCCGCGAATCTGCAAATCGTTGGGCCACTTGATCTGCGCGGGCAGTCCGGTCGCCGCGCGAATCGCCTCACACGCGCCCAGCGCGACTGCCATCGTCACGCGCGGCGCGTGGTGCGGCGGCAAATCGGGGCGCAGGATCAGCGACATCAGCAAGGAAGATCGCGCGGGCGCAACCCAGGATCGCCCCAAACGTCCGCGCCCCGCGCTTTGCGCGTCGGCAATCACGAGCGCGTCTTCCGCTTCACCCGCGTCCGCCAGCGCACGCGCCACATCGTTCGTCGAGCCGATCTGTTCGTAGTAGACGACGCGCCGCGCGAGCACGCGCGTGTTCAGATCGCGCGTGATCAGTTCCGCCGATAATTTGTCATTTGCCATTTGCTTATTTGTCATTCCCTATTATACCAGAAAAACCTTGACTCGCAATCTCTTTGGTGTTACACTCACGAACGTAAAAATATGGAGGAGACCCGTTGTCCAAGCCACACGTTTTTGTCGCTCGCCTGATTCCCGAAGAGGGACTGGCAATGCTGCGCGATGTTGTCGCGCTCGATGTCTGGGAAGATGAACTGCCGCCGCCGCGCCAAGTGATCTTGGAAAAAGTACGCACGGTAGATGGGATCATTTCGCTTTTGACGGACAAAATGGACGCCGAAGTGATGGATGCGAATCCGCGCTTGCGCGTCATTTCCAATTACGCCGTCGGCTTTGATAACGTGGATATTCCGGCGGCGACGGCGCGCGGTATCCCGGTCGGCAACACGCCGGGCGTGCTGACCGATACGACTGCTGATCTCGCGTTCACGTTGTTGATGGCGTCGGCGCGGCGAATTCAAGAATCCATTGATTACGTTCGCGCGGGCAAATGGAAAACCTGGGGACCCAAATTGCTGACCGGGCAAGACATTCACGGCGCGACGCTCGGCATCATCGGTTTCGGTCGCATCGGACAAGAGATGGCGCGCCGCGCGAACGGATTTCGGATGCGCGTGTTATATTACGATCTGAATCGCAATGTCGAAGCCGAAAAAGCATTGAGCGCGACGTTGGTCGATCTGGATACGCTGTTGCGCGAATCCGATTTCGTTTCGGTGCACACGAATCTCACCGACGCGACGCGGCACCTGCTCGACGCGCGCGCGTTCGCCAAAATGAAACGCACCGCGATCGTGATCAACACCGCGCGCGGACCGATCGTCGATCCGAACGATTTGTACGACGCACTCAAGTCCGGCAGAATCGGCGGCGCGGCGCTCGACGTGACGGAACCCGAGCCGATTCCGCTCGACAGTCCTTTGCTGACTTTGCCGAATTGCTTGATCGTTCCGCACATCGCCAGCGCGTCGGTGGCGACGCGCGCCAAGATGGCGCAAATGGCGGCGGCGAATCTGATCGCGGGTGTGCGCGGTCAACGCTTGCCCACTTGCGTCAACCCCGAAGTGTACGCGCGCGGTATTCGGCAATGATCTGTCGCGTGGAAAAATAATGACGAGGTAGATGATGTTTCACGGACCTGGCGGCGGTTGGTGGGGAATGATGCGTGCGGACGAAAACGCGCGCCCGCAGCTCACCAAAGATTTGATGGGGCGCGTCGCGGCGTACGCGCGCCCGTACGCGTTCAACATCGCGTTGACGCTCGGCGCGATTCTCGTCGCGTCGCTGCTGGGTCTGATTCCCCCGCTCTTGTACCGCGATCTGCTCGATCACGCGTTGCCGCAAAAAGATTTCGCGCGCCTGAATTGGCTCGCGCTCGGAATGATCGTCGTTCCGTTGCTCGACGGGTTGATCGGCGTGGGACAGCGCTGGCTCACCGCGCGCATCGGCGAAGGCATCATCGCCGATCTACGGCAAGCGTTGTACGCGCACATTCAAAGAATGTCGCTCCGTTTTTTCACCAACACCAAAACGGGCGAATTGATGTCGCGGCTCAACAACGACGTCGTCGGCGCGCAGCGCGCGGTGACGAACACGCTCGTCTCGATCATCACGAGCGCGATCCAAGTCGCGGCGACGCTCGCGATTATGCTTTCGCTCGATTGGCGTTTGACGCTGCTCGCGCTCGTCATCTTACCGCTGTTCATTTTGCCGTCGCGCCGCGTCGCGCGCTTGCTGCGCGAGGTGATCAACCAACAACTCGATCTCAACGCGCGGATGAACGCGCAAATGAACGAGACGCTCAACGTCAGCGGCGCGCTGCTCGTCAAGTTGTTCGGTCGCCAGCGCGATGAGGTCGCGCGTTTCAGCGAGCGCGCGAATCGCGTGCGCGACATTGGTGTGCGCCAGGCGATGATCGGGCGATGGTTCTTTATGCTACTCGGTCTCGCCAGCGCGCTCGGCACGGCGATTGTGTGGTGGGTGGGTGGCGCGCTCGTCTTGCAAGGCGCGTTCACCATCGGCACGATTGTCGCGTTCGCGGCGTACTTGATGCAACTTTATGGACCCATCGCCGCGCTCGTCAACGCGCGCGTGGACTTTGCGACTTCGATGGTTTCGTTCGAGCGCGTGTTTCAAATGCTCGATCTGCCGGTCGAGATTGCGGATCGCGCAAACGCGATTGCGTTGACGCGCGCGCGCGGCGCGATTCGGTTTGAGGGTGTGTCGTTCTCGTACATCGAAACGACGGACGACGGACGACCGCAGACCGTCGATCCTTCGACTCCGCTTCGCTCCGTTCAGGATGATAGCGGTCAGCGGTCAGCGGTCAGCGGTCGCACCGGGAATGATGTTTTTCTTCCTGTGCTTGTCCCCACGCGTCGTTACGCGCTACGCGACGTGAATTTTGAAATCGCGCCGGGACAACTTGCCGCGCTCGTCGGTCCCAGCGGCGCGGGCAAGACGACGGTGACGTATCTCATCCCGCGTCTGTACGATCCGACGGAAGGGCGCGTGCTGATTGACGATCGCGACTTGCGCGACATTTCGCTCGATTCGTTAGCGCGACAGATCGGGATGGTTACACAAGAGACCTATTTGTTCCACGACACGATTCGCGCGAATTTGTTGTATGCCCAACTTGATGCAACTCAGGACGAAATCGAACGCGCGGCACGCGCGGCAAACATTCACGATTTCATCGCGCGATTGCCGCAGGGCTACGACACGATTGTCGGCGAGCGCGGTTATCGTTTGAGCGGCGGCGAAAAACAGCGCGTCGCGATCGCGCGCGTGATTCTCAAAGACCCGCGCATTCTCGTGCTGGACGAAGCCACGTCGAATCTCGATTCGGAATCGGAAGCATTGATCCAAGCCGCGCTCAAGCCGCTGATGCGCGGACGCACGAGCGTCGTCATCGCGCATCGCCTCTCGACGATTCTCGCGGCGGATGTGATTTTGGTGATTGACGAAGGTCAAGTCGTGGAACGAGGGACGCACGCGGAGCTGCTCGCGCGCGATGGTTTGTACGCAAGATTGTATCACACGCAATACAGTGGTCAGGGTACAGTGGATAGTGGTCAGTAGTTTTTCTGATCACTGCCCACTGACCACCGACCACTGTTCTGGAGGAACAATGTCGTTACCCAAACTTTGGAACACGAAATCATTTCTTGAACTCGCGTTGCCCGCGCTGACGACGATGTTCGGCTTGCAGATGCTGCGCGTGTTGTTGCCGTCTCTCGTGTGGTATCTGGGCGACACGCTGGAGGTGTCGAGCGCGATGCTGGGCGTGATTTCCATCGGCATCTTCGCGCTGTCGTTTCTCGTCGCGCCATTTTATCGCGCGCTCGGTTTGCGCCGCGCGTTGCGCGTCGTTCTGTTCGGCGTCGCGTTGTTTCGGCTGCTTGCCCAGTTCGCGATGATTCAGCCGCTCGATTTTTTGTTTTCGCTCGGCGCGGTCGTTCTCTTCACGTTTTTCATTCCGCTCCAACTTGCCTATGTCCGATTGCAAGGGGGCGCCGCGCCGCGCAAATTCGGTCGCGGTATTTTGCTCGGCTTTGTTTTTGATACGACGTTGCGCGGCGCGTTCCACACACTCGATCTGAGTTGGCAACAATCTCCGCTCGCGCCGATCATCATCGTGTTGGCAGTTGCGGCGCAACTCGGCTTGACGTTCTATCTGATTCGGGATGACGGCAAGCCGACGGAGACGAATTTCATCGGCAGTTTGCCGCTCGCCGCGATCGGTCCGTTCATTTTTGTGACCCAGGTTATTTTTCAGAACGCCGCGCGCGCGACGACGCTAACCGGCTTTCCGATGCCGCTCGCATACGCATTCGTCATTCTCGTCAACGCGATCGGCATCTCTGTCGCGCTCTTGCCGATTGTCGCCGACCGCGCGACCTCGTTTGCGGTGTTCGTCGCGACGATGTTTCTCGCGTGGCTCACCTCGCGTCCCGATCCGAATCCCGGCACCGCCGACTTGATGTTCTTTGCCGGGAACTTGATCATCTTTCCTTTCGTCACATTGATTTTCGCGGGCTTGGGCGCGCGCGAGGAAATCAATAAAGGGATCGCGCGCACCGCGTTGGCGAATGGAATCGGCTGGCTGTTGTTCGCGCTCTTCGCTTTGCTGTACTATGTCAGTTACGACCTCAACATCGGTTTTCCGAACAACTGGTTGCCGCCCATCGCCGTGATTCTGATCGGCGTGGCGGTTTTGGCCGCGCTGCGCGTGATGCCGAATTTTCCCGTCGCCAGTAGTACGACATCGGCGACGATCGCGTTTGCGTTGTGCATCGTGCCGCTGATCATTTTGGCGAACTGGCGGACGCCTCAACCCGTAATCGGCAACGGCTTGCCGGTGCGCGTGATGACGTACAACATTCACAATGGTTTCAACACCCAGGGGCGGCTCGATCCGGAAGCGCTGGCGCGTGTGATCGAGCAAGCCCAACCCGACATCATCGCGTTGCAAGAAGTGGCGCGCGGGTGGTACATTGACAGTTCGGTCGATCTCGCGATGTGGCTCTCGCGCCGCTTGCAAATGCCGTACATTTTCGGTCCCACCGCCGATCCCGTGTGGGGCAACGCGATTCTGTCGCGCTATCCGATCAAAGAGTGGCGCAACGTCCCGTTGCCGCCGCGCAAGCTGTTGCTCAAACGCGGCTTTCTCTGGGCGCGCGTTGACGTTGGTAATGGCGATGAATTATTGATCATCGCGACGCATTACCATCACATTGAAAAAGATACTGCGATTCGCCAACTGCAATCGCCAGAGATTTTGAATTTCTGGAATCGGCGTCCGCGCACGATTTTTCTTGGCGATCTGAACGCGACGCCGGACGCGAAAGAAATCGCGATGTTGCGCGACGCCGGTTTGCGCGACGCGTTCGCCGCGCTTGGTACAGGCGACGGATTCTCGTGGCCCTCGCATAAGCCGAATCAGCGGATTGATTACATCTGGTACTCGTCTGATTTGGCGGTGCGCGATTTGGCGATGCCGCAGAGTACCGCGTCGGATCACATCGGGATTGCGGTGACGGTTGAATCAAGTAAAAAGTAAAAAGGCAAAAGGAAAAGTGAGAAAATCCATGCGCCGCGCCGCGTTCGTCTACCTGCTGCGCTGCGCGGACGGCACGCTTTACACGGGCTGGACGTATGACATCGCGCGACGCGTCCAAGCGCATCAGGATGGACGCGGCGCGCGGTACACGCGGACGCGCCGTCCCGTCGAACTGATTTACCGCGAACGCTGCGCGTCGCGCCGCGCGGCAATGCGGCGTGAGATCGAAATCAAGAAGATGTCGCGGGCAAGGAAATTGCGAATGGCGAATTGCAAATAGCGAATGGCGAATTGCCATACGCGATACGCTATCTGCCATCTGCCAGAGGAGATTTGTGAACACCGCTCAACCGAATGAATTCGTTCTACTGATCAGTCCGGATGACAAACGCTATTTGGTGCGCTTGACGCCGGGGCAACGCTTGGACACGCACGACGGTTTCATTCTGCACGATGCGATCATTGGACAGCCGTTTGGCGCGCACGTCAAGACGCAACTCGGTCACGCGTATCTGCTGCTGCAACCTTCGACGTACGATCTGGTGATGCGCGTCAAACGCATTACGCAAATCGTCTACCCCAAGGAAATCGGCTACATCATCTTGCGAATGAACATCATTCCCGGCGCGCGCGTCGTCGAATGTGGAACGGGGAGCGGCGCGCTGACGCTCGCGCTGTCGCGGCTCGTCCGTCCGCACGGGCGCATCTACACGTACGAAGAGCGCGACGATATGCTCGAACGCGCGCGCAAGAATTTGGAACGCGCCGGCGCGCTCGACGTGGTCGAACTGAAACAGCGCGATATTCGCGCGGGGTTCGACGAGCGCGACGCGGACGCGCTTTTCCTCGACGTGCGCGAGCCGTGGCTTTTTCTCGCGCAGGCGCACGCCGCGCTCAAGGGCGGCGGCTTTTTCGGCTCGCTCGTCCCGACGACGAATCAGGTGAGCGACATTTTGCAGGAGATGGAACGCGCGGGCGGCTGGGCGGAGATCGAAGTGATCGAAATTTTCACGCGGCATTACAAGCCGAACGCGGAACGCTTGCGCCCCGAAGATCGCATGGTCGCGCATACGGGATATTTGATTTTTGCGCGCGCGGTGGAAAAAGAGATTGGAGATCGGAGATTAGAGATTGGAGACGAGGAGGCGGCGGATGGCGAACAAGGACGAAGAACTCGTGGTGGTATACACGACGAATGGCGCGCTGCGCGCGGAAATCATCAAAGGCAAGTTAGAGAGCGCGGGTTAGACACAATCGCCATCCCCCCACCGTACTTGAGTTTGCGTATTTCGCCGTCCTTTTCCCCGACGATGCATTTGAGGTGATACTTACCAGGCGTTACAATTACTGACACGCCAAGGGCATCGATAATGCGTCGCTTGGCTTTAGAGTTATTTTCCGCTTTTGAAATTCCTCGCCTTACCCTGCGCGCAAAAGTCATTATTGTTTCGATGCGTTCATCTGTTACACTGCCCATTTCGATTTCCTTGATATGCTTCGCGCGTTGTCTGGCGAGTTCGTCAAGCCGCGCGTTGACTTGCCTTTCCTTTTCCTTCATTAACTTTTGTACCGTTCCACCTTTTTCTGTGTCTGGCCATGCCGACGCGATCTTGGCCGCCTCGCCCTGAAAGTGCTTGATAAAGTCATCCGTGATTTGCAGCTTGTCGCGTATCGACTTCAGTTGCTCGTTCGCGTTTTGTTGCGCCGCTTTCAATTCAGCCCGTAGTTTATCGTGGTCTTGGAAGAGTCCCTTGATTTCATCCCAAACATCCGCTTCGATTGCATCCGCACGGATATACTTGTTAGGGCATCGCCCCTCGAGATGAACATGATGGTCTCCCACCCAATCATCTCTGTAATATCGGCGTCCCCTGTCATTTATTCCCGGCTTTTTCCCTATTGAAAATGTGCCGATATATAGGGTATTGCATAAGCCGCACCGAATCAAACCGCGCAAAAGATATTCGTTCTTCACGTTGCGCGGGGAAAGGGTTTTATTATGGGCGCGTTGCGCTTGCGCGCGTTTCCACGTTTCACGGTCGATAATTGCCGGTACATTTGCCGACACCGATTCATCAATCGGTCGGCGTGTGTGCGTAGCACCAACTTTTACGCCATACCTCCATACTCCAGCATAAACTTCGTTCCGCAAGATGCTTATCACAGTCATACGCGACCACATCCCTGCGCCGCGCTTGCGAACCTTTTCATAGCCGCGCTGAAGTTCACTCGGTACCGGCGTTTTCATTTCCGAGAGTCGCCTCGCAATTGCATGGATGGATAATCGCTCGCCGTGTTCATCGCCGTCAACATACCATCGGTAGATTAAGCGCACGATACGCGCGGTCGGTTCGTCAATCTCAAATGTAATTGTCTTGCCGTCTTCATCTCGAATTAACCGATAACCATATGGCGGGCGACCGATTACCACTTTTCCCGTCTTCACTTTCGCCCGCTTGCCTCGCATACTCCGCTCACGAAAATCGCGCCGTTCTTCGCCCGCCTTCTTTGCATCAAGCATCGCAATCAAAAGGTCGGCAAAAGACGTTCCTAGTTTTCCGCGATTACACACGTGAATCTCTTTACCCAATTTTGCCAGTCCTCTAATGAGTACGGGCAAATCCCATTCGTCGCCGTCTTCGGGAGGTCTCACATAGCGGTCAATCCTATACGCGATGATCACATCTGCGTCGCCGCTCTGTAGCATCGCGTATGCTTTTCCGCCTTCGGGTCTGTACTCTATCGGTGTTGCGCCGCTAAAGTCTTCTTGAAATTCCCCAACAATCTCAAAACCGTTTTGCGCTGCGTACTTTCGCATCGCGTCAAATTGGCTTGGTAAACTGTAGCCCTTGTCTTTTTGGTCATCCGTTGAAACACGCGCATACAAAACCGCGCGCTTGTGTCCGTTCCCTGATACTTGTAACATGGTTCGCCCCTTTCATCGCGGAGGCGAGTTGCCTCGCCCCCGCGCGTTTCGTTCGTTTAGGTTTGCGTGTGATTGTCTCGCATCGCTTTGGCATTCGCCGTTGCCCTTGCTCTGGGAGCAGGACGATTGAATCTTCGCGGTTTCTCACGCGCATTCCTTTTGGTGTTGGTGGTGGTAGTGGTTTCGTCGATCGTAGTTTTGAAACTTGACCTTTGGCTTTTGCCCGCTATTCGCATCTCGCGTTGTCTTGGCGCGGATGGTTGCGCCGGTTTCACACCAGCGTAGGCGTTGAAAAGTTCGCGGTCGGTCTAGCCGTCGCCCCCTTCGCAGTTCG
>VGOB01000073.1 GCA_016865935.1 Chloroflexota bacterium
AATCGGCGTTGGGCGCATCCCTATCGCTGGACGTACAAGGGATTGCCGTTGGCGGTCTGACAACCGTCGGAAAACTTATGAGACACGGTACTAGTTGCATTTCAACGAGGTCGCGCGCCTCGATGCTCCACACAATCACATCGGGACGCAGGCGCGCGATTATTTCTGTCGCCGCCGCGCGATCGCGCGCTTCGCCCGCCACAACAATACCCTCCGCGCCAAGCGCGCCGATCAACCCTTGCCGAAATATGTCATCGGCGTCAATAATCAAAGCGCGGATGGGGGTATTCATCGGAAGACTCTGGAAAGACTCGTACGCACAGCGCGTCCATCATCGCGCAAAAACCGCTAGAATGTAAGACACAGATTGAACGAATTCGAGGTAAAAAATACTTTCGGCGCAAGTAAGAAATTACTTGCGCCGAAAGGGCAGTCTCTATTTCAAGCGTGTCTTTGCCGATTGCATTCACGCCTCTGGATCAAGATGCGCCCAACCTTTGCGAAGCGCAACTAGCGCCGCCTGGGTCCGATTGTTCACATGGAGTTTCTGATAAATATCGCGCAGCCGGTTGGCGACTGTCCGCTCGGCGATGCCAAGCCGTTCGCCAATCGTCTTATTGTCTTCGCCTTGCGCCACCAATTGCAGCGCCTCCATCTCGCCCGGCGTCAGCCGCTCCGTCTCGCCGGCATCGGAGGTTGGCTGGCTGATCCGGCGAAATTCCTCAAGCACTTGCGCCGCCAGCGCGGGATCGATCAACGCATCGCCCCGCTGCACCGCGCGCACGGCTTCGACGAACGCCTTGCCGTCCGTATCTTTCAGCAAGTAACCACGCGCGCCGGCTTGGATTGCTTTGAACACGTAATGGTCCTGACGATACATCGTCAAGATCACCACGCGCGTCTCTGGGTTGTTTTCGGAGATGAGGCTCGTCGCATGAACCCCATCCATCACGGGCATATTGATGTCCATCAAAATGACGTCGGGCTTGAGCTGGCGCGCCAGGTCAACCGCTTCTTGCCCATTGACCGCCTCGCCGACAACCTGAAAACCGCCAATGACTTCGCAGATTTGGCGCAAGCCCTCGCGGAACAGCCGATGATCGTCGGCGATCAATACTCGGATGCGTGACATCTCTTGCTCCTCTCCGATCTACATACGAACTGCTACTGGTTGTTTCAGCGGCAACGTGACGCGTAAGCACGTACCCTGACCGGCTTGAGAATTTAGCTCGAACGTGCCTCCCAGGTTCTCGACGCGTTCACGCATCTGGGCAAGTCCCAGGTGACCGCGCACCGTCGCGCGGTTGAGAGTGGCGGGATCAAAACCAATACCAGTGTCCTGAATCTGCGCGCTGACATATTCCTCAGCGCGCAAGTCAACGAGGAGGCGCACTTGTTTTGCCCGCGCGTGCTTGCTCACATTGTTCAACGCTTCCTGAATGATGCGGATCAGTACCGGTTCCAGAAAACCAGTCAAGCGATCTTGTGGTCCCTGTACATCTAGATCGACTCGCACGTCATGCTGCTCGCTGAACGCGGTGGCTAACTGCTGCAAGGCAAGGAAAAATCCGAGCTTGTCCAGCACGATCGGACGCAGCGCAAAAATCGAGCGTCGCACGTCGCGAATATTCTCGGCGAGAATCTTCTGGGCGCGTTCAAGTTCACCGCGCAGTTTGGCTGGGTCGGCGTCAATCAAGGTTTGCCACACATTGAGCCGCAAATGCAACGATGCCAAGTCTTGCGCCAGTCCATCGTGAATCTCCCGCGCGATCCGCCGCCGCTCCTCAATGATCGCTTCTTCTTCCAAGCGCATGAACTTTTCGGCTTCCACTCGCTTGTGCTCTGTGACATCGCGCAGTACGACGACGTACCCTTCGATAGTACCACTATCAACCAGAGGCAAGAGACGCAAATTGTAGTGCCGCGTGGATCCAGCTTCCGTCACCGCAACGTTGGTCTCCGCCTCCGCGCCGGCGGCGCACAAACGCCGGACATTGCTGCAAAACGGCTCAGCCAGCGCCTCCATGAATTGTCCCACCGCGGCGCTCTCAGGAACACCCAACGTCTGGCGCGCAGTTGGGTTGATATCCACGATGCGCTGGCGGTCGTCCAGGACGAGCATCCCATCACTCATGCGATCAATCACCAAGTTTCGCGCGATGGGTTTGAGATCGAACAAACGATACCGAAACATCGCGACCGCAAAGGCTACCCCGGCGAAAGCGAAACTGAGCGAAGAATAATCCTTTTGCAAACCCGGGATGAGCCGGAAGATGTAGATGACATTCGCGATCAATGGCGCGAGCGCGCCCACGATCAACCAGATGGATTGCCGGCGATACAGAGTGAACGAGCGGAAGAACTCACTGCCCAACAAAAATGATCCGGTCAACAACGCCACGTACGCATAGGTCACCTGAACCCAAAACCACGCGCCATAAGCCGAGGGGCGCATTGACAGCCCCGGCTCAACGCGGACAATGTCGTAGCTTCGCCAAATCAAGCCATGCCATTCGTTGGTCTGCGCGCACACGGTTGTGATGATTGGAATAGCGCAGAGCAGCGCAAAACGCTGTGGCGACAGCCATTTGCGTCTGCCGGTATAATCCAGCGCGAATGCTAGCCATCCTAACGCCGCGCCCGCGATGAACGTGTGATTTAGTTTCGCAAAGAAAACCGTAGCCGATTCTGAAAAACCAAGCAGTTCAAACGTGTTTGACAACAACCATCCCGCGTCAAACAACAACAACCAGGCAAACGCCGTAGAGCCGGGAACATGGCGGTGGCGCAGAGCATAGCCGATCACGGCGACGAGAACAAGAATCGCTACGGGAGCGAGAGCAAGGAAAAGTGTGTATTGCATGTGGACTAGACAGAAAACTTTAAGACCTGTCAGGTTTTGGAAACCTGACAGGTCTCGTCTATAACCCAGCCGCGTGCCGCAAAATTTCTGCCTTGTCCATCTTTTCCCACGGCGCGTCAATGTCGTGCCGGCCAAAGTGACCGTACGCTGCCGTCGGTTGATAGATCGGACGGCGCAAATCCAAATCGCGAATGATCGCCGCCGGGCGCAGATCGAAATGCGCGTTGATCAGTTCGACGATTTTTTCGTGCGGCGCTTTTTCCGTCCCGAACGTTTCGAACATGATCGAAAGCGGACGCGCGACGCCGATCGCATACGCAACCTGCATTTCAAACCGATCGGCGAGTCCCGCCGCGACGATGTTCTTGGCGACGTAGCGCGCCATATACGCGCCGGAGCGATCGACCTTGGTCGGGTCTTTGCCGGAGAACGCGCCGCCGCCGTGCCGCGCGATGCCGCCGTACGTGTCCACGATGATCTTGCGTCCGGTCAATCCCGCGTCGCCCACAGGACCGCCGATGTTAAACCGCCCGGTCGGATTCACATAGTACTTGGTTTTCGCGTCGAGCAAGTTCGCCGGAACGATCGCGCGGATCACTTGCTCGATCACGTCGTCGCGAATCGTTTTTTGCGTCACCTCGTCGGTGTGTTGCGTCGAAATGACGACGGTGTCCACGCGCTTGACCTTGCCAAACGCGTACTCGACCGTCACTTGCGATTTGCCGTCGGGACCCAGGTACGGCAGCGCGCCGCACTTGCGCGCGTCCGCCAATTTCTTGACGAGTTTGTGCGCGAGCGAAATCGTCAGCGGCATATATTCCGGCGTTTCGTTGCACGCAAAGCCAATCATCATTCCTTGATCGCCCGCGCCGATCTTGTCAATCGGATCGCCGCCGTCGTTGCCGCGCGCTTCCAGCGCCGCGCTCACGCCGCGATCGATATCCGGCGATTGCTTTTTGATCGCGGTCATAATCCCCGCCGTTTTGTAATCGAGCCAGTACTTGGAATCGGTGTAACCGATTTGCTCGATCGTTTTGCGGACGACTTCGTACGGATCGAAATGCGCGGTCGTCGTGATCTCGCCCATCACCGCGACCAAGCCGCCGCTGCACGCCGCTTCACACGCGACGCGCCCGTACGGGTCTTGCCTGTAAATCGCGTCCAGGATGCCGTCCGAAATCTGATCGCACATTTTATCGGGATGCCCCTCGGTGACCGATTCCGAAGTCAACAGCAATTTGGGCGCGTTCATGAATGTGGTGCTCATCGTTGCTCCTTGATTGAATTGTCAATTATCAATTGTCAATTGACAATTGGTTTACGTTCCTTCTTCCCAGCTCGCCAGATACGCTTCTTGCTCCGGCGTCAGCTTGTCAATCGTGATCCCCATCGCTTCGAGTTTCAGGCGCGCGATCTCTTTGTCAATCACGGTCGGTACCGGGAAAACGTTCTTCGCCAATTCCTTGCCGTGCTGTGCGATGTACTCGCAACTCAACGCCTGGTTCGCGAACGACATATCCATCACGGACGACGGATGTCCTTCCGCCGCCGCGAGATTCACCAAGCGACCTTCGGCGAGCAAGTTGATCCGGCGCCCGTCTTTCAAAATGAACTGCTCGACAAATTCGCGCACCTGGCGTTTTTCGACCGCGAGTTTTTCCAGCGCGGGAATATCAATCTCGACGTTGAAATGGCCCGAGTTGGAAATGACCGCGCCATCTTTCAAGTGCGGGAAATGCCGCGCGTCGATCACATTCTTGTCGCCGGTCGCGGTGACGAAAATGTCGCCAAGCTTCGCGGCTTGCTCCATCGTCATCACTTCGAATCCATCCATCACCGCTTCCAGCGCCTTGAGCGGATCGACTTCGGTGACGATCGTGCGCGCGCCCAAACCGCGCCCGCGATGCGCGATCCCGCGCGAGCACCAGCCGTACCCGCCGACGACGAACACTTTGCCCGCGAACAGCAAATTCGTCGCGCGCACGATGCCGTCAATCGTAGATTGTCCGGTGCCGTAGCGATTGTCGAAGAAATGTTTCGTCAGCGCGTCGTTCACTGCGATCACCGGATATTTCAGCGCGCCCGCGTTCGCCATCGCGCGCAAGCGAATGACGCCGGTCGTCGTCTCTTCCGTCCCGCCGATCACGCCCGGCAGCAAATCGGTGCGCTCTTTGTGCAGCGTCGAGAGCAAGTCCGCGCCGTCGTCCATCGTGATGTTCGGCTTGAATTCGAGCGTCGCGCGCAGATGCCGATAGTACGTCGCGTTGTCTTCGCCCTTGATCGCGTAGACCGGCACTTCGAAATGCGCGACGAGCGATGCGGCAACGTCGTCCTGGGTCGAAAGTGGATTCGACGCGGAAAGAATCACGTCCGCGCCGCCTTCGACGAGCGTCCACATCAAGTTTGCGGTTTCGCTCGTCACGTGCAAGCACGCCGCGATGCGTAACCCTTTGAGCGGCTGTTCCTTTTTGAATCGCTCACGAATTTGCCGGAGCACCGGCATATCGTTTTCCGCCCACTGAATTCGGAAACGTCCTTTTTCCGCCAGCGAAAGATCCTTTACATCGTTTTCGCGTTTTGCCATTCGATTCTCCTTTTTTTATGCTTGTGTCATTGCGAGCGTTTTTTGCGAAGCAATCTCCAACCAACTTGGGGATTGCTTCGTCGCATCCTTCGACTCCGCTCAGGATGCTCCTCGCAATGACACATTGAGTTATCCATCCTGTCCGCGCGGACTCCGCAACGAAAAACGTTCGTGCGAAACTTCAAAGACGCACGCCGGACGCCCCATCGTCGCGCATTGTTGCTCGAGCATTTCGATCTCTTCGCCGAAGAAATTCGAGACCTGGGCGGCGAGGTACGCGCCGAACAACGCGCAGCGCGTAATATCCGATTTCTGCCCGGTCGCGATGTTGTGCCCTTGCGCGGTAAATTTGTTTGCCAACCCCTGCGCGAGAAAAGAATTTTTCACGACGACCTGCCCGGTCTTTTTGGTGTAATCGAGTTGATACTCGATCTGACCCCAGCCGATTGCCGCGTAGAATTCGGTAAAGAACTGCTCCTTCGATTTGGGATCGTCCGGCACGTGAAATTCCGCCAGCAACGCCGCGACGGTGCGATTAGCCGCGCGGCGCGCGCTCAAGTACAACCGCGCTTCGATAAAGCGCTCGCCCAAGAGCATATACAAATCGTCCATCCAATCCGCGATCGACGCGCAACTCGTGACGAACGCGCGGACGCCGATGATGTTGAACTGTCCATCGCGCTCGAACGTTGCGGATTTTGCGGCTTCGTCAAAGTAAGGTGTTTGACTCATTCGCCCCTCCCCCAATTTGATCCTCTGTCATTGCGAGCCCCGCAGGGGCGAAGCAATCTCCAATTCCGAATTGGGGATTGCTTCGTCGCGGAAAACGCTCCTCGCAATGACAATTCCTGAAACTACAACTGAATCGTATCCCCGAACGCGCGATAAAAACGTTCGCCAAATTCCTGCAACGTGTACCGATGATTCTGCGTGCCGTATTCCTCCAGCACATAAGTCGCGGCAAGCGCGCCGATTCTGCCGACGGTTTCCCAAGGCAATTGTCTTAGGTAACCCTTGATGATGCCGGCGCGATATGCGTCGCCGACGCCGGTGGGATCCGCTTGCCGATGCGCCGGAACGATCGGCACCGTAATCGTCTTACCCGCCGCGTGAATCTGCGATCCTTTTTCGCCGAGCGTGATGATGAGCGTCTGCGTTTCGTGCGCGACGCGATGATCCGTCCAACCAGTTTTGTTCTTCAGCATTTCGAATTCGTACTCGTTGACAATCGTCATCGTCGAGCCGCGCACGCCTTCCGCGAGTTCGTCGCCGTTCAGGCGAATGATCTGCTGACTTGGATCGTAAATGTACGCCAAGCCCAGTTCTTTGCACTCGCGGACGTACTGCACCATCGCGCGCGGATCGGTCGGCGAAATGACGACGAGGTCAATCGGATCGCCTTGCGCGTGTTCCTTAAACGAGAGTGTGTGCGCGTGCGCCATCGCGCCCGTGTAAAACATCGCAATCTGATTTTGCTTGCCATCCGTGCTGACAAAGAACGACGCGGTGAAATCGTCCGGGATCGCGATGATCGCGCGCGTGTCCACGTTGTTCGCTTCCAGCCACGCGCGATAGTCGGCGAAATCCTGCCCGACCGTCGCCATAATGCGCGGGCGTTCGCCCAAGAGCGCGAGGTTGTACGCGATGTTCGTCGCGACGCCGCCGCGCTGTTTCTTCATCGAGTCCACGAGAAACGAGACGGAGAGATTCGCGATCTTGTCCGGCAAAATGTGATCGTGAAAATAGCCGGGAAATTGCATAATGTAATCGTACGCGATGGAACCGGCGATGAGTACGCTCATAGAAACTCCAGTGTTCAGTATTCGGTGTTCAGTGTTCAGTCTGAATACTGAATACTGAACACTGAATACTATCCCGTGATCTTGCGAAGATTCTCCGCAAACGGCGGAACCACCACACCGCGTTCCGTCACGAGCGCGGTGATGTACTTGTGCGGCGTCACGTCGAACGCGGGATTGCCGACACGCACGCCTTCCGGCGCAATCGGCACGCCTTCGATGTGCGTCACTTCGCGCGCGTCGCGCTCCTCAATTTCGATCAAGTCGCCGTTCGCCAAAGTCAGATCAATCGTCGAAGTCGGCATCACGGCGTAGAACGGAATGCCATTTTCGCGCGCGACGACGGCGGTTTTGTACGTGCCAATTTTATTCGCGACATCGCCGTTCGCCGCGACGCGATCCGAGCCGACGAAACACTTTTGGATTTTGCCACGCCGCATATAGTATCCCGACGCGTTGTCCGCGATCAAGGTCATCGGCACGCCGTGCTGCATCAACTCCCACGCCGTCAAACGCGCGCCTTGCAAGCGCGGACGCGTCTCATCCACAAAGACGTGAATCTTTTTCCCTTGCTTGTGCGCTTCGATGATGACGCCGAGCGCGGTGCCAACGTCCACTGTCGCGAGTGGTCCCGCGTTGCAATGCGTCAGTACGCTGTCGCCATCATTGATCAACGCCGCGCCGTTCCGCGCCATCGCGCGATTGATCGCGACGTCTTCTTCAGCGATCTGTTGCGCTTCGGCGACGACGAAATCGCGCAAGCCGTCCGCGTCGAGATTCGTCGCGCGCGCGGCGCGCATCATGCGGTCGAGCGCCCACATCAGATTGACGGCGGTGGGACGCGTCGCGCGCAAAATCTTTTCGGCGGCATCCAAATCGCGCAACAGCGCGTCGCGCGTCGGCGCGCGCGATTCGCGCGCCGCGAGCGCGAGTCCAAATGCCGCCGCCGCGCCAATCGCGGGCGCGCCGCGAATCGTCATATCTTTGATCGCATCGGCGAGCGCGCGATAATCGCGGCACTCGACAATTTCGAACTGGCGCGGCAGTTTGCGCTGATCGATCATCTTCACCACGCCGTCAATCATTTCGATAGTTCGCACAATGTCTCCAAAATAAAAAATTCTCTCCGATGAGAGAGAATTACAAAATCTCGTTCTCATCTTCCAAGCGCGTTCGTTCCGCTTGCCGGAGTTGGCACCTATCCCAGTGGGCAGTGGACAGTGGGCAGTGATCAGTTTCTGACCACCGACCACTCACCACTAACCACTGAGAGGTTGCCGAGGTTTCACAGGGCCGTTCCCTCCACCTCTCTGGATGAGTGTCCAGTCCTATTCAGTTGCGGGTCGTTTATAGCACAAGGAAAACGTTTTGTCAATTCACGCGCACAACCGCCAGCGCGATAAAATCGCCGTCGCGCGTCGTCAACCGCGCGCCATCGCTCACGCGATAAACGCCGACACGCACGCGATATTCCCCCGGCGGCGCGTCGCGTGGAATCGCGAGCGCGTATTCGTCCGCGATGATTTCGCCCGCGTCCCAGAACGACGTGGGATACGCGCCGCGCTGCGGTGGCGCGTCGTCTTGCGCGATAATTTTTCCGTTTACGTCAACGAGATGAACGAAGACGGTATAATCTTCCGCGATTGATTTCTGCGCGCGCCAATACAATTTCAGCGCGAGCGTCGAACCGCGCGCGATTGTTTCTGGTCGCGCAAAACCGATCAGCGCGATCTGATCGCCAAAGACGTACGCGACCGCGTTTTCGATGCGCGGCGCGGTTTGGGTTTGTCCAGCGATCTTGAATCGTGCGATCGTCGGCGTGACGATGTTGCCGCGCGGATCGCGCGCGGTCAGCGTTTCCAGTGGCACGCGGCGGAACAACCCCGCTTCGATCCGCCCAACGCCCGCGCGCGCGTTGTGCGGAATCGGCAAGCGGTACTGATCTTCGATCACTTCACCGGGCTGCCAGACGCGCGTCGGATACACGCCGCGTCCGGGAAACGCATCCCAGCGCGCGATGATCTTGTCCTGCGCGTCGAACAGGCGAACGAACACAGAAAAATCTTCCGCCATCGGTTCACGCGCGCGCCAGTAGAGCGTGAGCGGCAGTTCTGCGCCGGGCGCGACGCGCGTCTGCGGCAACGCGTATCCAACCAATTCGGCTTGATTATCGAACGTGATGTGAACCGAGTGTGGCGCGACCGCGTCGTCGGCAAAGCGCGCGGGGAGCGCGTACGCGGGCGCGATGAGCGTGAACGGTGCGAGCGCGGAAAAAGTAAAAAGGCAAAAGGCAAAAGGCAAAAGTAAAGCGAGGGGCGTGAGGCGAGGGGCGTGAGGCGTGACTGCTGACCGCTGACCGCTGACCGCTGACTGCTGACCGCTGACCGCTGACCGCTGACCGCTGACCGCTGACTGCTGACCGCTGACCGCTGACCGCTGACCGCTGACCGCTGACCGCTGAAATTGCGCGAGTCCGTACACCATCAACACAGCAACCGCCGCAATCGCCGGAAAGATCAGCCGCCCTTGCGATGCCATCGTGAGCCACGTCCAGCGCACAAGCAAAATCGAAATGAGCGTGAGCCAGAGCGCGGGAAGCCACAACAAGCGCGGCAAGGCGCGGCGCGCGAACCCAATGAGCAAGCCGATGATCGCGAGAATGGTAAACACATCGAGAACAATGTACACCCACTCTGGCGCGATCAAGTTGACGCCGCCAAAGTTGCCCCAGAACGAAATGCGAAAACCCTGAAACTCGTTAAGCAAACTCACAAGCGTCACCGGCGTCGGGCGTCCTCCGGCAATCTGCACCCACACATCGAACGCGGAGAAGTCGTCGTACAGAATCCAATTGCGCGCGTACCACCAAAACGCGATGGCAATGACGAACGCGGCGCAGAGCAAACTCCCAGCAATGACCGACGACCGATGACCGATGACCGTCATTCCCAACCGCCGGTCGTCGGTCTTTGGTCGTCGGTCGCGAATCAACAAGTATGTAAAAACGATCGCCGCAACAATCAACAACCCCAGCAAACTCACCTTGGTCAACGCGCCGAGACCGAGCACGATGCCCAGCGCGATGAATCGCCGCGTGGTCGCGCCGCGCGTGATGAGTTGCACGAGCAATAACAGCGCGAGCGTCGCGAGCATCGTCGCGAGATTGTCGTTGTTGACTGACGCGCTGATGAAGAGGAACATCGGATTGAACGCGACGAGCGCAGCGGCAAACGCGGCGAGCGTTTGATCGCTCTTGATTTCGAGCGCGAACAAGTACGTCAACGCAACGGTGATCGTCGAAAACAGGATCGAGAGCAAGCGAATGAGGTGAACCGCGAGCGTCGTGTTCTGCCAGGGGAAATTTTCCGCGCTCGTGTGGACGATCATATTCTTGTTGCCAAAATCGAGCGGGATGCCGATGCGCGCGTGCGGATTGTGCCACAAACGTTCCGGCAAATCGCGCGTGTCAATCCAAAACGTCGCGAGCGCAGAGAGCGCGTAGTACAGCGGCGGCTGTCCACCTTCCTGCTCCCACAACGTTTTAACATTCGGGTCTTGCACCGGCAGACCGTTTCCGGTTGCCAAATGCTGGACGAACGGATAGTGCCACACCTCATCGCCCGCCTCGAAAATCGGCGTGACGATGGAGTATGTGACGGCAAGCGCGACGAACGCGAAGAGGATGAAGACGAGCGCGCGGTGCGATCGGATATTTGCGGAAGAGCGGTTCACGTCTGCCTATTCTATCATATGCGCTGACCCCAGGTCGACGCGAATGGTTTCCGCAATCAAGAATAGCGGACGCCGCCGCGTTTCGTCCAGCGTCCGCCAGAGATACTCGCCGAGAATTCCTAACATCGTCATCTGGATGCCGGAGACGATCAGAAGCACAATCATCAGCGAAGCCCACCCTTCGACCGGGAATCCCTGCGCCGCACGCAGAGCAAGCACGAATAGCGCGTAAAGAAATCCAAGAATCGCGAAGGATATGCCGCCCAGGGAGGCAAGGCGCAATGGAAAGTAAGAGAATCCTACAAAAGCGTCAATAAAGTACTTGATCTTTTTGCCGAGATTCCATTGTGATTTTCCAAAGGGACGTTCTTCTCTGGCATACACGACGGTTTCAAATTTAAAGCCCGACCAAAGCAACAGTCCCATTAGATATGTGTTTCGCTCGGCGCTCTGGGCGAGCACGCGAACGACTTGGCGATCCGCAAGGAAAAAATCAAAACCCTGTCGCGGGAAGTTCGGGAAGACCAGACGGCGGAATAACCAGTTGAACGCGTCGGCGAACAGTCGCGTCAAGAATGGATCGCGCCGCGCCGCGCGCGCGGCAAGGACCACTTTGACGCCTTGCTGCCATCGGCGAATCATTTCTGGAATCAGCTCGGGCGGGTCTTGGAGATCGGCGGAAACGACGACGACGCAATCGCCGCGCGCGTGCGTCAGACCGGCGAGAATCGCAGTGTTGGAACCAAAGTTACGGACGAAGCGAAGCGCCTTGACGCGCGCGTCTTGCGCCGCCAGAGATTGGAGCACCGCGAACGAATCGTCTGCGCTGCCGTCATCTACGAACAAGAGCTCGTATTCGCTGGCGACAGTTCGCAAAACATCCGCCAATCTTCGGTGCAACAGCGCCAGACTGGGCGCGTTGTTGTAGACTGGGACGACCACGGAAACCATCTGCATCTGTGCCTCCACTCATTCCGCCGGTTCTACAGAACTGGTCTGAGCATATCAGTTGGCACATCGCCCTTGACGCGCGCGGGGATGCCGATGGCGATTGTCCGCGCGGGGACATCCTTCGCCACGAGCGCGCCCGCGCCGACGATTGCTTGTTCACCGATCGTCACTCCAGCCAGCAGAATCACTCCGACCCCGATTGAAGCGCCGCGACAAATATGCGGTCCCTTCCTCTGCACATTCGCAATCAATCCCATATTGTTGTCGTTCGCCGTGCAGACCCCGGGCCCGATAAACGCATCTTCCTCGATCAAGATATCGCCCCCAAAATGGCTCAGGTCCATAATTCGAACCCGGTCACGGATTTCGATATTGTAGTTCAGCATCACGCCGCGACCGATGACCACGTGATTACCAATCCGACATTCTTCCCGGATACACGCCAGATCGCCAATCAAGGTACTGTCCCCAACCGTCGTACCAACGTACAGGACTGCCCCAGCGCCAATGACACAACCGCTGCCAATTTCAAGCGGTCCAAGCTGGGGCTTGGGTAATCGTTGAATGATCCCCGCCACCTGGGGCTTGCGTCCGAGAACGACGTTATCGTGAATCGTCGTCCCCGCGCGCACGATGACGTTTTCGTGAACCACGACGTTGTTTCCCAGGATCACTCCCGGTTCAACGATTGCCTTTGGATGAACCGCGACATTCTTCCCCCAACTCCCGTCGCCCTTCGTTTTGTAACCACACGACCTTGCTTTCTTCACATGGACCCCATTCGGAATTTTTATCGCACATTCGAAATGAGCATTGATCGCATCGGCAATATTTACCTTCCAAGCGAACGCAATGACTCAACAAGCGAATGTTTCGAATGCCGATCTGCACTGGCGCATCCGCTGGTTCACAACGTACTGGTCCATACGCGATGTCATTCCCCCATCCTCACTGGCTCGATAATGATCCGATCCCGTCCTGCCTGATCGAGTAACCGCTTCATCGCCGCATCGGTCATCCCAATTTCGATGCGGTACACACCAGGCGGCACATCCGCTTGAATCGGCAAAACGATGGCGTCCACAATCAATTCACCCGGTTGCCACATACTCGTCGGCGACTTGCCCCGCCGCGGCTCTTGCTCGTAACTAGTCGCTACACGACCAGCTGCATCCGCCAGTTGCACGATCACCTTGTAATTATCCGCTATCCGTCGCGTTACCCGCCAATAGAGGAGCATCACCACCTCATCGCCGCGTTCGATTCGATCACTCACCAACTCGAATCCTTCCAGCACGATGGACTCGCCCAACGTGATCGGCAACGCGGCGCGCGCGTCGAGGGTCTTTGCGGCGCGCAACTCTTTTTGATTGCCTTGCTCATCGAACAGATAAACGAAGGTGGTCGCGTACTCGCGTAGCCGCGCCGGTTGTCCGAGATCCGTCGCGCCGACTGTGACTTGCGCGCCATAGTGCCAAAAGAACATTCCTATCAGGTTCGAGCCCGGCACCGGGGGGTTGATGAAATATAGATACGTCCCCGCGAGTAAAGTCGGATGCGCTTGACGAACGTTGCGGAACGGCACGCGTGCCACGCGCGCCCATTCGCCAAAATCATTCGCGTCGTTGGTGATGCGCCAGCCACCAAACAAAATAACGACGCCCAGTATTACCATCGCCAATCCCCGCGCGCGCGCTTCGACACGAGTCAAGACCCAGCCATAAAGAATCGCCGGCACAACACTGGCAACGTAGAGAAAACGATGCGCCACAAACGGAAATGGCGCAACCGGCAAAATCACCAGCACCGCGCCTATAAGCATCGGCAAGAGAGAAAATTTTTTCCACCGCACCATCAACAAAGTCAAGCCCATTCCGACGGTCACAAGCCAAACGTGATTCGCCACTGGTACAAACAGCCAAGGAAATGCAAGCGCGGCGAGATAATCGAACAGGTTGGAAAAAAGGGCGAGCGTCGGTGAATACCCTTCGCGACTGATGAATACACTGCGACTGATGGCAAGATATTCGATCGGCAAATAAACGAGCCAAACCAGGACAAAGCCGATGTAACGTCGTACCAAGGCCTGGACTCGAATCGGTCGAGCCACCACACAACGATCAATCAAGAACAAGATAATCGGTATGGACACACCGATTTCTTTGCTAAATAACGCCAGCCAGAACGCGAGGAATGTCAGCGCGTAATCGCGCGTCCGAAGCGATTGGAGATAACCGACCCAGAAAAAAATCGCGGCGAGGTAAAAGAACGCTTCGAGCGGGTCCACGACGCCGGGCCAGAACACGGCTTGCGCGCCGAGCGGTAACGCGGCAAACAGCAACGCCGCAAACAGGGCGAATTTTCGATTGCGCGCAACACGCCCAACGATTGCCCACACCCAAAAACAATTCGCGAGATGTAGTAAAATGTTACGCCAATGGTATGCCGAGGTGTTGCCCTCCCAAAGCACATACTCGACGCGAAAGAGGAGCCCTTGCACCGGGCGATACCACGCGGTTTGCGCGCGCGGATCGAAATACTTTGTAAGATACTCGAGCAAACTCAACCGACCCGCCAGTTGATAGAAAATCCAATCGTCGCCGTAAAAGCCGATGTTCAGCGCGCGCTGATACACTACCAGAACGATTGCCGCAATCGCCAAGAGACCCAGCACATCCCAGCGTCGAATGACTGTTTGGCTCATTCGACTACCCTGAAAGATGAAATCGTAATCGAATCGCCTGGTGGTTGTCCCGGCGCGTCTTGGAGTAGCACACGCATGCCAGTCCGCACCGCGTAGATGCCTATGACCAATTGATAGTTCTCGCCCACAGATACATCGGCGTCAATCGGAATCAGAACGACATCGGTAAACGACCGGCGCGGCGTCCAAGTAGTCATCGGAGCTCGACCTTTGCGTGGCTGACCATCCGATTGTTTGACAAGTGTTCCATTTCGATCAACCAAATGTACAAACACCGAGTAATCCTGCGGAATGTCGTCCAGCGCGCGCCAATAGAAAATCAACGCGAGCGGCATGCCACGCTTGAGTGTGATATGCGAAACCTCGTACCCTTCCAAGCGAAGTGGTATCTGAAAATCAATTGGAAGCGCTGGCGCAACGATGGTGGTTGCGTTCTTCTCGACATTGATTTTCTGGGGACGCCGTTGCTCGTCGAAATAGTACACCCACGCCGCGTTGTGTTCGCGCAAGCCTGCATACTGGGTCCAATTCCGAACTGTGACACCTTTGCCGTAGCGCAGAAAGAACATTCCAGAAAGTCCGCCTTCCGTTGGCGTGATGGGATCAATGAAATACAGCAAGGTGTCTGGCGGAAACGCTGGATTCTGGCGTTCGATGTCGCGATAGGGCACGCGCAATTGGCGCGCCCACTCTGCCGCCGTCGCCACCGAATCGTTCAGCGCGAGTCCGTTACCGAAAGCGATCAGCGCGAGCGCGAACGACGCGGCAACAATCGCGCGACGATACTGGCTCCACGTCGCGTGTGTGCGCTGCCACAACCAACCCAGAATGACCGCGACCGAGATAATCGGTAAATAGACGTAACGATGTTCAAGAAACGGAAAAGGCAAAACAGGAAGCAGGGTCAGCGAGGTAAACATTGCCAGCACGAAGAGCGCGCGACTGCGTTTGAGTACGCCAAAGACGATGAGCAAACTCAGTACCATGACAACCCACGCGTAACTCCACGCGTCGCCGACGTGCGGCGGATTCAGATCGATCGAAGGGAACGCGCCCCACGGGACGAACAAGAGGACGAGGTATTCCCAAAAGATGCGCGCCATTTCCGGCGTCGGTTTCCAGCCAAAGGTGCCGGCAAAAGTGTAGGTGCTTTGCGCCGAGTATTGCAAAAACACAAAAAAGAGCGTTACGAACACCAAGAGCGCGTACCGCCGAACCAGCGCGACGACGCCTAGTGGCTGACGAACGATGAAACGGTCAAGGAGGAAGAACACAATCGGAATGGTAACGGCAGTTTGCTTTGCCATCAACGCGAGAATCAATGTGACGAGTGCGAGTGTGTAATCGCGCCGCTTTGCTTTGGCGAGATAACTCCACCAAAACCAAATGCTGAGCAAGTAAGGCACGCTAAGCAGGGGTTCGACGATTGCCGCCCAATTTACACCCGAAATGTACACTGTGAAGGTCGCGTAGAAAAACGCGCTCGCCAATCCCAGCAACCATTTCTGGGACATTCGCCACGCGAGCGCGTAAACGAGCAAAACGTTGATTGCGTGGTACGTAATGTTGAGCAGATGATACGCGTTGGCATTCGCGCCAAACAAGCGGACGGCGATGAAAAACTGCAAGCCCTGTAGCGGACGATACCACAAGGTCTGCGCGCGCGGATCGAAAATTTGCCGCAGCGCATCCGATTCTTCGATGCGTCCCGCGCGCTCGATGTTGTAATAATCGTCCAGATACAACCCCATCCGAAAACTGGGCTGATAGGTGATCAAGACGAGCGCGACAAGGACGAAAGGGGCGCCCCAGATTTTCATCGCTCGATCCTGAACGAACCGATCACAATCTTGTCAGCAATCGGTGTGCCGTCAACATCCACAAAGGACAAGCGTTCCAGGGTCTCCAAGTCGTACATTCCAATTTCTAAACGATAATCGTCACCGATCGGCGCGTCCCCTGCAAGCCGCAACACCGCCGCGTCAACAATCGTACGATGCGGGTCCCAGCGTGAGGTTGGCGCTTTGCCGTTGATCGGCGGACCGTTGTACTCGGCAATCAGATTTCCTTTGCCATCTACCAAATGAGCAAATACGCTGTAATCTCTTTCGATTTTTTCCGTCGCGCGCCAGTTGAGAATGACGACAAGCGCCTTGCCGCGTTCGAGGCGTGTCGTCGGCGTTTGGTATTGCTCGAGTACGATCGGAATTTGCAAGCGCGCGGGCAAGGCAGGATTCACCGCTGTGATGCCATCCTTGTCCACGCCGATTTCAATCGGCTTGCCTGTTGAATCGAAATAGTACACGTAGGCATGATCGTACTGCCGCCAGTTGGCAGGGCTACCCAGATCGGTCGCATTCACTTTGACGTTCTGACCATAGCGCGCAAAAAACAAGCCCTCGAAATCCCAAAACGAGGTGAACGGCGAATAGACAAAGTACACGTAACTGTTTGGTGGGAATGTGGGACGGGCGCGCGCAATGTCACGAAAAGGAACGCGAATTTGACGCGTGTACTCCGCCAAACCAGCCGCCGATTCAGCGACTTGGGCGCTGCTGACAAGCGCCACTAATCCGACGAGGAAGGCGACCGCTGCGCCCGCCACACGGCGCGCGCCTATGATGCTCCACAAGCGTTCAAATAGCACAGCCAAAACGATGGCGGATGAAATCGTGGACAGGTAAAGATAGCGCGGATGGAAATAATCGAGCGGAAAGCCGAGCAAGGGCGCGATGTTCAAAACGGCAAAGAGCGCGAGCAACAGCAAAATCGCGCTGCGCGTGTAAATCATCACGCCAACGTACGCGGCGGCAACAAGCGCGAGCCAAACGTACGCCAACGAATCGGTTGGCAACTCTGTGAACCAGGGGAACGCCAACACCGCCGCGTACGGGATCAAGTTGTTGAGCATATGCGGTCCGATGCGAAAACCGAATTGCCCCACAAACTCGCCGCGGCTTTGCACCTGGTAGACGAGCCAGAGATACGGGATGCACGCGAGTAGAAACGGCGCATAGCGCGGCGCGAGCGCGCGCAAATTGGGCGGGACGCGATAAAACCACCATTCGATCAGGAACAGAAAGAGGGGCAGAAAGATCGCGATCTCTTTGCTGAAGAGCGCGAGGACGAACGCGCAAAATGCGACCGCATAGTCGCGCGCGCGGCGCGTATCCAAAAAGCGCGTCCACAGCAAAATCGTCAGCAGGTAGAAAAATCCGGCAAGCGGATCGACGACCGCATGCCAAAACACGGCGAGCGAATAGTTGGGGAGCACGGCATAGATGAGCGCGGCGACGAACGCCATGCGCCAACGCGCGCTCAATGTGCCGACGATCAGGAAGAGCAGAATCGCGTTGGCGGCGTGCAAAAGATTGTGCGCCCAGTGATAGCCATCGGGATTGAAGCCGAACAGATGGTAGAGCAAGTACATATACAAGCCCTGCACCGGACGATAACCTTGCGTGATGTTCGCCGGATCGAGGAACTGGGTGAGATAGCGCGGCAAGTCCATCGTCGCCGACCAGACAAGGTACCACCAGCCGTCGTAGAATTGAATTTTGAGCGCGGGGAGGTAGGTAATCCACACGACGATGGCAATGACTAAACTGTTCATAACCAGAAAGATTTTCTTCAGCGCGTTCATCGTCTCAACCCAAGCCAACCTAAAACGACCAGGATCGCCGCGCTGATGCCGCTGATCCACGCGCCCACCGTGAACGACAACGGATGATACTCAAACACAACTCGATGTGTGCCCGGTTCGAGACGCACCGCGCGGAACATATAATCGGCGCGCCGAATCGGGACGGACGCGCCGTCAACCGATGCTTCCCAGCCCGGATACCATGCGTCAGTCAATACCAGATAGCCCGGCTCATTCGTCGCCGCGCGAATGACTACGCGCTCCGATTTGTATTCCTCGATCTGCACATCAGCCTGCGCCACCGCGCGCGCGGAATCGAGCGGCGCGCCATCGCTCAACAAGACGATCTGATCGGGACGGAAATCCGGTTGCGCGAGACGCGCCAGCGTCTGATCGTCCGGTACGATTTCTGCCTGATGAACGATGAACGCGCGCGGCAAAACATCGCGATTCTCCCACATCGCGGCAGTATGACTGCGAAAAACGAGCGCGAGATCGTTGCGCTGAAGCAAGGATGACAACGAGACCGCGCGATTGCCTTGATCGCGCAACACGACTTGCTCAATGGTCAGACACGCCTCCGGCAAAAGTGTGCGCGTGCCGACAGATATGACCGTCACCTCCGCCCCATCTGCAATCGTATGCCGCGCAACATATTTGTGCCCGTTGAACTCGCGTCCGACAGAACTGAGATACGCGGGAAAGGCAAGCGCGGGAGTGGGCTTGCTGTGTCGAGGTGGCGCGCTCAGTGCATCGTACGCCCAGTCCGCCGTTTCGATACCAATGCGAATCGGAAAAGTCTTGCGCGCGCCATCTGCCAAATCCAAAAATAATTCGCCTGTGAGGAAACCGTCTGGAAGATCGCGCGCCTGATCAACATAGGATGTAATTTCGATCTGGGTCGCGCGCGTCGGCGGAATCGCCGGTTGCTCGGCAAGCACGCGCATCGTCACTCCGCCATTCGGTTCATCTTCGTCGAACGGCGACGGCGCGCCGGGCGGAAGGATTTCGAGCGGCAAAAGATAATAGCGGATGTTGATCAGGTTCCGCATACTCAAAGACATCGCGCGGATAAATTCTTCGTTGCGCTGGAGCGCGAGCGAAAAAGGCATATACCCAAGAACGATACCTTGCTTGTTGTGCACCAGCGGAAGCCCGCTCCACATCGTCGCGCGCATCGCCGCCAAGGTAACCGCTGGAAAACGATTCGCGAACACGCGATAAGGTTCTGCGGTCGCGTCCATCGTGCGCACGGTGCGCGGGCTCTGAATCAAAACGTCAGGCGAAGACATTTGCGTCAGGTTCGACAGGAACGGCGCGGCGAACAATGCGAGATCGCAAACGACGATCGTTATTCCCGCCAGCGCGAAAGTCGAACGCGGGGGTTGCGCCCAGCGCGCAACAACGAGTAGGGCGATGCTCAATCCGATCAGGACGAGCGGCAACGCCTTCCAGGCGCGCAACCAAACATCAACGGGTTGATTGTGCGCCAACCAGACGATTCCGCAGAACGCGCCAACGCCCAGCGCGCCGAGCGCGGCGATCCGCCAATTTTTCTCGCGCGGATCGCGCAGACGTTTCTGCAGTTCATCGAAACTTGTCGCGGCGAGAAAGGTGATCGCGAAAAGCGCGGGCAACAAAAAGCGCGCCGGGACTCGAAAGCGGTTGAGCAAAGGAATATCGTACAGCGAAGCATAGAGCGGCGTGGCATCCCCCAGCGCCAGCACCAGCATCAACAATCCGAATCCAGACAGAAACACAGTCCGAAAATCGCGCCGCAACAACGGCGCAAGGAGCGCGAGCAAAATCGGCAATGCGCCCAGATATCCCCAGAATTCCATATTCGCGGCGGACGGTTCACCCAGGTACGCGAAGGGTGATAGGAATTGCGTCAACGCCAAGGGATCGAGCGCGTAACTTGAAAAAACGTGGCGCCCTAATTCCCGGTTTCGTAGCGAAAAATCCAACAATTCAAACGTCGGAAGCAATTGGATCGCGGCGAGTGCGGTCCCCAAAAAGATCGTCGCCAGAGTGATCAAAAGCGCACGCGCGAAAATTCGCCCAAGTGAGTAGGCGGTACGATCGCGTGAATGGATTGTCGGATCACCCCATACCAACGGCGCTAATCCACCCAGAAGAGCAAAAGTAGCTACGTTCAACAATGAGATTTGCGGCGATCCGCTCAGAAATTGTAGCCCGATCGCGGCGGACGACAACGCTAACCAGACTCCCGCCGGACGCCCCGCGAATTTTGCTTGCCAGTATTTTTGTTGAAAGAAAATCAGCCATGCGAACCAGGAAACTGCGGTCAGGACGTCTAGGTGAGAGACGCGCGCAAGCACATAGCCGTTGAACCCGAACGCAAGCCCCGCCACAAACGCGCTTGACGCTTGGAATCCGCTCGCGCGCACACACGCATACATTCCAAGCGACGTCCAGATCAGATTGAAGAGAATCGTGTAGGAAAAAGCCAGATGCGCGGGAACCAGTTTATAGAAAAGCAGATTGAGTGGGTAGAGCGCGGTAACGTGCCCATCGGCGAACAGGGGCAAACCGGCTTGCACCCCCGGCGTCCACAATGGCAGACGATTTTCGGCGAGCGCGCGCGCTAACTCCACGCGCGTCGGAAAATAAATCCAAAGAATATCGCCCTCGGAGAATGCTTTTTGTCCGAGCGTGATGGGAAAGTAATAGATCAGCGGAACGGCGATCAAACCGATGATCGCCCAAAAATCAAGCGTTCGAATCGCGCGCATCATTTTCGACGAATCATCCGTATGGACACGCCGACGGGGGCGCGGCTTGAATCAGCGGAAAAAAGGTCAGCGTCCCGCCGGTCGCCGGGACGCGCGGGCGCATCGGTGCGTTGGGCGGCGCGAACCTGCGTTGAATGTTGCTGATGCGCACTTCGTCTATTCTGCCTTTGAAGCACCGGCTCCAGCCGTCGCACCCAAAGAGATAACGATTATTGATTTCGGGATACCCTGTGAACGCGTTCGTTCCGCGCAGGACGCCATCGATCCAGATTTCCATCCCGCGTTCACCCCAAGTCCCGGCGACGTGATGCCAACATCCCGTCAGCGTGCTGTAGTGTACACCGCTGTCTGCTTCATATTTGATCTCGTTACTCTTGTTTATGATCAAACGAATCGTTCCCGGCGATTCCATCCCCAGGAAAAATCCCCAACTGTAAACACCCGATTGGGGTTCGCTACTATTACTCAAGATCATATAGGGCGCAGTGGTCTGATCAGGATTGAACCAGGCTTCGACGGCGCCCGCAAAAGGAATATTCATAGGCTCGGCTCTCACATACGAGAGGTTGCCGTCCAAACGCACTCCCGCATTGTAACGCCCCTCGGGGACAATTGCCGCGCTTCCCAGCAGACTGCCGTGCCACAATTGCGTAGCTTCGTTCTTAACGCTGTTCCAATCGCCTGCCGCATTCAAGTGATAAAGCCCGAATGTTTTGCTATCCGCGGTATATTCGCCGCCGGTACTTTCCGGAGTGCGCGTGGGCGTCGGCGTCGAAGGTGGAACCACGTCAACGGTGTACGTACGCTGAATATTGCTGATCCGAACTTCGTCAATCCTTCCCCGGAAACATGATGTCGCAGTTGAGGAGTCACAACCGATCAAGAAAGTCAAGTACGGTGGAATTCCTCCGGCATATTCAAGCGGCACCAACCCCATCTGCGGCTTACGGCAGTACGGGTAGAACGTGTTCGCCGGTTCGATCTGCGCCTGCGGGTTACACATATACTCGGGATGCAAATTTTCGTAAAAACTGAATTCGGCGCGATGAAAGTTCACCCCATGCAAAACACCATCCACCCAAATTTCAACCCCGCGCGGTCCCCATGTTCCAGCAACGTGATGATAGCGCCACACTTCATATGGCCAGCGAGTGTGATACCCAGAAGGCCAAAAATAGGGCTCAGTGTCCCCACCTGCTAAATAGCGACACGGATTGATGCCGCTGTTTGCCCATTGCCATTCTCCATTCGCATAAATCCCAAAGCCGAGTCCCTGATAGGTCGCCAAAGCCAAGCGCGTGTCCCCGCTGCCGAACTCGCCTCCGGCAGAAAGCATCGTGAACCATTCGTTGATACTATCGCACGCGGTAGAAAAATCAACGTACGCTTCAATCGTACCCGAAACCAGATCGCCCAAGTGTCCCAAGCGGACATAAGAGCCGGGTCCGCTCCTGCCATCCAGCGCGAGCGCGCCGCTAAACAAACCCGAGCTGACAATTCCCGCATTACCTTGCAGCGTTCCCGGATAATTTCCCGTCTGGTCTTGAACGAGCCCCCCAGTCTGCGAATCAAGATGATAGAGCGCAACCGTGTTGGCGTCCACTGAAAAAGCGCGCGGCTTTCTACCGATTAGAACGGGCGACGCAGTTTGCGCGGGTTGCGGCTTCGTCAAGGTCGGCGTTCCACCCTGTTGAGGCTTCGCGCTGGGCGCAAGGCGCGCTGTTGCACTGGGTGTTCGCGTGGATGTGGGCAAACTATTTTGCACGCTCAACGCGCTCTTCGGATTCGCCGCGTTCAGCGGCGCGGACCGATTGTGCGCGAGCCAGACAATCCCCAAGATGCTCAGAAACACAGCCAATTGTAAAATGATCCGAAACATTCGAGTGGGATAGTGAAAAAATGCTGAATGGTTCCTCATAGAAAACCCTGCCTCACTGGTCATATTGCCAGCGGTGGTGAAGAGACACCGATGACGGCAACATTGTAACTATCTCACGTGAAATGTCAATGCGCGCCCAATTTCGGATTCAAGCGCGGGCGTGTCTCCTTGTTCATTGGAGGGCACAGATACACCAGTCACCCTGCAAAGAGCTACAGCGCGTAAAAATCGTGATTGACCGAATCGCAATCTCGGCAGGAGCATCGACTGGATCGAACCGGAGTTGCGTGATGTGATCTCCCATCAACAGCATACCGCTCTTGGCAATATCAACGTGGTACGTCCGCCACGTTTCATCCGCGATAACTCGGAATGCCGATTTGAGTCCGGGGGAAAAATCGGTCTGCCCTGATGCCAACCAGTGCAACTCGCCACCCAGAATGGATTGCGCTGCGCGAACACGCATCGTGATCTGAATCTCGCCGATCGCGATGGCAGGAATTTCAATGGGCGGACTCGCCATAATCGGATCGGTGCCTTCAGAACGCACAACCAATCCGCCATCGCGAATGGCCGATTCGCTCAACTGATTCCATAGTTCCCACTTGTTCAAGCCCTCCGAGTCCCAGGTTAAAAGTGGCGCAGAATACTCCTCGCATTGAGCGCGCTTCCTCAGCACCCGGATCAAGTCAGCGCGTTCAATCACTCTACGATGGTCCACTTGAAAATAAAGAATCTGCTCAGTCCCATTCAGCCAGAGTGGAAATTTGTTGGCTTTCAGAATTGAGAGCGTAGGATTCCGATAGGTGATTTGTAATGAATTAGGAAAACCAGTGATATACACGAGCGTCCCGCGTGCAGTATAATCAGGTACTCCCACAAACACGAGTCGCGCCTCGGCAGGCAAAACCGGATATAAATGCTGCACCTGTGCTGGAATTGCTTCCGTAGTTTGCCCCGCGCGATAAATGTCTTGGTTGCGTGTATAAAGATTTAAGGTATATGTGCCGATAATGCTCACCAACGCGAGCAGTCCTATCACTCTCAAAGCGCGGTTTGGAGAATACATTCCCTGTGCAAGTACTCCACCAAGAACTAATGCCAGTCCGACAGATGGAAGATAAAATGAACGATCGCTGGAACCGCTCGCGAGGGTGGCAACTGCCATCAGGGGTATCCACGCTACGCCAAAGAGAATATGCCTTTTTGAAAAGAAAATCAAACATACGAGCAGAACAGTGAAAACCAAAAACCACCTAGACCCTGGCGATATTTCGTCGGCAATTGGTAGAACCAGTCTAGATAATGTTGCATCCAGCCAGTATAGAGCTTTTTCTACGTTAACTGCCAGTATCATCTCAATCTTTCAGGGGAGACGCCGGCGAAACTCTTGTGAAAATCTGACCGCCGTTTGACTCGGCTTGATACCACCACCTGCGATAATCAT
>VGOB01000074.1 GCA_016865935.1 Chloroflexota bacterium
GGCGTATACTATTGGCTAGACACGGCATCGGGAACGGTACTCCTTTCGGTGTTGTGGCGAACGTCCGAAAGTTTACCGTATTTCCGTTGCCGTGTCGTCCCCCTCCCCTAACCTTTATATGCGCCCGTTGTTGTCCGTTGTAATGTTTTCGCGCGCGGCTTGTTCGATGATCGCGAGCAGTTCTTCGCGGGTCGGTGGTTGCTGTGTTTGGTCAGGCATAAGCGGCTCCGTGGTTGCCATCGGATAAATCCGATGGCAAACAAAACCGGAAATCGGCTGAAGCCGATTGCGATGGCGTAACTCGCTTGAGCGAGTTTTCACCTGATTAGGCGGGCGATTGATCGCCCGACACCATCGGATAAATCCGATGGCAAGCAAAGCTCGCAATCGGCTGAAGCCGATTGCGATGGCGCAACTCGCTTGAGCGAGTTTTCACCTGTTGTAGGCGGGCGATTGATCGCCCGACGCCATCGGATAAATCCGATGGCAAACAAAACCGGAAATCGGCTGAAGCCGATTGGGATGGCGCAACTCGCTTGAGCGAGTTTTCACCTGTTGTAGGCGGGCGATTGATCGCCCAACGTGCCATCGGATAAATCCGACGGCAAACAAAATCGGAAATCGGCTGAAGCCGATTGAGATGGCGCAACTCGCTTGAGCGAGTTTTCACCTATCGTAGGCGGGCGATTGATCGCCCGCTGAGTTGAACGGACAAACCAGGCGCGCGTCCGTTTATTCCGTTGTTGTCCGTTGTAATGTTTTCGCGCGCCAACGGTTACGCGTTCTCATTGGGCGTAGAGGATTCCCAGGTATCACACACAAGTCTCTTGAACATTGAAACCGAAATGACCGTGGTGCTACCAACTTTGTATGCGTTCTCGAAATCTTTGTCGCCTGTGATGAAATAGTCTGCCTCGGCGGTCAGCGCGCAAGCAAGAAACTTGGCGTCTTTCTGGCCGCGCGGAAAGTCAACGCCGCCTTGTGTTTCCACGACTGTAATCATTGAGGCGAAGAGGTTCTTCCACTTGTGGATGATGGTTTCTGGCAAATGGAACCTGGTGCGACGCAGTACCTCGGCGTATTCCGCGATGACCTCTGGGGAAGCCACCCACTCGAATTCGGGATGGTTCACCACGAAGAGAATGACCGCTTCGGGATTGCGGTCTTTCAGCGCGGCGGATACGACGACGTTGGTATCAACGACGACTTTCATTGACCTCTCCGATGAGCCGCGATTTCGGCGGCGATCTCATCTTCGGTCAATGCTTGGACTTGCGGTAGCGTTTGAGTTTCTTTCAACAGGGCTTGCAATTCCTGAACCGCCGCAGCGCGATTGGTGTCCTGCGCGATGAAGAGCACTTCGACGGACTGACCAGGACGAAACGGGAGATTGGAAACTGTGACGTGTTCAGGGTCTTCAATTACCAAGTGAGTTCGGTATGCTTGCATGAAAACCTCCTGCAACGAGTATAGAGGAAACTGCTGGGGATAGTCAAAGGCGCAACCATGCGGCGTCCTCCTCGGGGCGATTCCAGTCTACGGCAAGCGCGCGCTCGCTCAGCAAGGCAGTTTCGGAGATGGCGGCAACGGGCGTTTCTTCCAGGACGACGACGAGCGCGCGTCGCGCCGTTGGCAAATGCGCGGGTTTCAGCAGATGTACCGTCCCTTGCTCATCAATTGTTGCTTCAAGCGTCTGGATCATTCTTGCCTCCGTCGGTACCAATATTACAAGCGAACGTGTGTCTGGTCAAATCACGCGCCACGTTCCGAGTACTCAACCGTTTTGCGCGGCTTGTTCGATGATCGCGAGGAGTTCTGCGCGGGTCAACGATTGCTGTGTTTGGTCAGGCATAAGCGGCTCCGTGGGAGTCGGCGAGTCTGAATTCGTTTCCGTCTTTGTCGCGCAACCATTGCACTGGGACTCGCCTCAATGTAATGTTGCCTTGATTCTACAAGGGAACACGATGATGGTCAAGCACTGATCTTCGGGTCAGCGGCAGCAGGGTGCGCTCAGGCACACGCGCCGCCAATTAAAAATCGACGGCACGCGTAGTCGAAGGCGGCGCGTGCATCCACAGTTATTCCGTCCGCGCAGTCACGCTTTGTATTCTCCCGGCACACGAACTCCAAAACGCCGTTTCACGTCCGCTTTTTTCTCCGCCTCCACCATCGCTTGCCCTTCGCGCAATTCCTCCGCCAGGTAGGTGTAGACCGGCTTGGGATTGCGCTGCGCCAGTTCTTCGATGGCGCGGATCAACGCGGGCGGATCGGCGCGCCCCAGCACGTCGGTCAAGATCAGATCGGGCGCGAGCCGGAGCAAAAGTTCCACATAGCGATCGAACTCCAGCGACACTTCCAGAATGGATTCGATCACCGGCTTGAACGCGGCGATCTGATCGTACACTTTATCCGAAATTTCGATTTGGGTCATTGCCAACTCCTTGCCCGCAATTATACCGCGTTTTTCGAAAATGAGAAACCAGGTTCCTGCGCGAAACCTGGTTTCTGCATTTACACCACTTCGAAATAACGCGCGCGTTCCCACGCCGTCACTTGCAAACGATAGTCGTCCCACTCGCGGCGTTTGGCGCGCACGAATCCTTTGTACACGTGCTCGCCCAGCGCGTCCCGCACCACTTGATCGCGCTCCAGTTCTTGCAGCGCTTCGTCGAGCGAGCCGGGCAGCACGCCGATGCTGCGTTCGCGCAAATCCGCTTCGGTCAATTCGTACGCGCTCTCTTCGATCGGCGGCGGCGCTTGCAACTTGCGCTCGATCCCGTCCAGTCCGGCGGCGAGCATCACCGCCAGCACGAGGTACGGATTGCCGCTGGGATCGGGACAGCGCAATTCCATCCGGGTTGATTTTTCGCGCCCTTTGGAATAGCGCGGAATCCGCATCAACGCCGAACGATTGATCTGCCCCCAGCACACGTAGACCGGCGCTTCGAAACCGGGAACGAGCCGCTTGTACGAATTCACCGTCGGCGCGACGACCGCCGCCAAGCCGCGCGCGTGCGCGAGTTGCCCGGCGAGAAAATTGTACGCCAGCGGCGAAAAGTGATACGCGTCGTGCGCGTCGTAAAATAAATTCGTCTCACCTTTCGGATCGAACAGACTTTGATGCGTGTGCATCCCGCTGCCGTTGATCCCGGCAATCGGCTTGGGCATAAACGTCGCGTACAGATCGTGCGCCTGCGCGATCGCTTTGACCGTGTACTTGAACGTCATCAGCGCGTCCGCGCTCGTCAGCGCATCGGCATAGCGAAAGTTGATCTCGTGTTGACCGATCGCGACTTCGTGATGCCCGCGTTCGACGTCGATCCCCAACGCGCCGAGCGCGAGGATGATGTCCTGGCGAACTGCGGACGCGAGATCGCGCGGCGAGAAATCGAAATAACCGGCGACATCGTGGGGGACCGGCTCCGCGCCGTCTTGTTTGCGGAAGAGGAAAAATTCCGGTTCGGAACTGGTGGTGTAACGCAAGCCCAACGCTTCGGCGCGCTTGAGCTGGCGTTTGAGTACGCCGCGCGGATCGCCTTGGAACGGCTCGCCGTCCGGGGTGTACGCGTCGCAAATGATCCGCGCGAGCCGATGATCGCCTTCCGTCCACGGCAACACGCGATACGTCGTCACGTCCGGGATCATAAACATATCGCTTTCGTAAATCCGCGCGAATCCCTGCACCGACGAGCCGTCGAACCAGATGCCGTGTTCCAGCGCCTCGCCAAGTTTGTGCAGGGGAATCGTGATGTTCTTGGTCGCGCCGACCATGTCGGTCAACTGCAAACTCACGAATTGCACGCCATCGGCTTGCGCTTGCTCCAGGACGTGTTTTCGGGAATCACTGAGAGACATACCTTCCTCCTAAGAATGATGTTGGATTCGATGCGGCGAGGCATCCGCTTCACACGTCCCGGTGTGAAAAAAGCCAGAGCGACAACATTGCCAACTCTGGCTTTCAATCGTATTTTATGCTGATTGAATTTCTTGTCAAACCGCGATGGTTTTCATCTGGGCGCGACTTTACGTTTCAGACCCAGGATCAAGCCGCCGACTCGCGCACCAAGCCGCGAAACTTGAACGTAGGATAATTTGGAAAAATCGCCGCCAGGTTCGAATTGCCCAATCGCTTTTGCACGATCTCACCCAACACGTCGCGGAAATCAGTGGTGATCGCCAGATCGCCGGGACCGTACAGTTTGTCTTTGTTCAGCGTGGGCCAGTCGCCGTAGACTTTGCCGCCGATGACGTTGCCCCCCAGCACGAACATCACGCCTCCGTGTCCGTGATCGGTGCCGCGATTGGAATTTTCTTGCGCGCGCCGACCGAACTCCGACATCGTGACCAAGGTGATCCGTTTCATCTGATCTTGCAGATCGGCGTAGAACGCGCCCAGCCCCTTGCCGAATTCCTCCGCCAATCGCGTCATCGGCGCTTCCGCTTGCACGTGCGTATCCCAGCCGCCGAGATCGAGGCACGCGACCTGGACACCCAGGTCTGCCTTGATCAACTGCGCGATCGTCGCCAACGATTTGCCGAACGTCGTCTCGGGATATTGCGCGTTGTGCGACGGCGCGTAGTGGGACGACGCAAGTTTGGCGAGATCGCGCATCGCTTGCAAAGTAAGTTTCCCATTCTCTTCGATGAAACTCGTCCCTGCGTACAACGTCGCGAGCGCGGTCTGCGTTCGCTGCGCCAAGCGCGCGTCAACTTGCAAACGAAAATCGGGAATGCTTTGCAATGCAGTCGCGGCGATCGGTCCGCGCAACGATTGCGGCACGATCGTTCCCAGCCCGACTGCGCGAAATGCGGACGAACCGGACGACGCCGCCGTTTGCAAATACCGTCCGAGCCAGCCCGTCGTGAGCGATTTATCGCCGGGCGTGCCGCGCTCCATATAATCCATCGCGTCGAAATGCGAGTGCGTGGGATCGGGTGAACCGACCGCGTGAACGATCGCCAGCGCGCCCGCGCTGAAAAGATCTTTGAGCGGCGCGAGCGCCGGGTGCAGTCCGAAAAATCCGTCGAGATCGATTGCCGCGTTCGCGTCGCCGGCTTTCGGTTGCGGAATGGCAAGCGTCGCGCGCGCGGCGTAGTACTCTTTGTCGCCATACGGCACGACCAGGTTCAAGCCGTCTGCCGCGCCGCGCAGGAACACGCAAACGAGAAGATCGTTCGCCGCTGTCGGCGCGGAACGCGCGACGAAAAAATCGCGCGCGGAGGGAAACGCGAGCGCGCCCAGCGTCAGCGCGCCGGCGCGGCGCAAAAGATCGCGGCGGGAAAGTGGATCGTTCATTGTAGAATCCTCCGAATTCGGCAGATAGCAGATCGCGTATGGCAAATCGCGATTCGCCGTTCGCCGTTCGCCATCAGCGGTATTGAAAGTGCGGCGAAGCAAGAATCAGCGCGACCAGTTCCGGCAAGCGCGTGGGATCGAAATTTGCCGTCGCCTTGCCGCCGATCGCGTCGATCAGTTTTTGACGTTCGGCGTCCGGCAGCGCGCGATGCAACAGCGCGTCTGCCCAGAAATCTACGACCTGGGTGGTCGCTTTGAGCGGCGAGGGGCTGGTCGCGATCAACGCCGCCAAATCTACTTGCGCGCGCGGCACGCGATTGTACGCCAGCGCGAACGCGAAATTCCAGCGCGCGAGCAACCCGCTGGTGTTGAGCCACGCAGTTCCCACGTCCGGGTAACCATCCGGCGTGGGACGCAGAAACAAACCTTGCCCCATCAGGCGCACGACGGTTGACAGCGCGCGCACATCGTCCGCCTGCAAATCCACCGCGCGCGCGGCAGACACGACGAATTCAAACGGACGCTTGATTTTTTGCGCGAAGGAATTTTTTCCGAATTCGTCCGAATGGAGGATCGTGCTCAGGACCGCGCGAATGTCGCCGTTCGTTTGCGTGAATGTTTGCGCGGCGCGTTGCGCCAGCGCGTCCGGCGGCGCATCGGCAACGAAACGCCGCACCAGTTTTTTGGAAATGAATTGCGCGGTGGAGGGATGCTTTGCCAGCGCGTCGATGATTTTCAGCGCGTCGTTGATCCCGCCGTTGGCGGGCAAATCAATTCCCAGCACGCGCTTGCCCGCGTTGTCGTGCCGATTGCGATCAAAGAAAAACGTCCCGGCGTCGGTGTAATCTAGCGTATTCGCTGCGCCAATCCGACGCGGCGGACGCACCGTCCAACCCGTGAAGGCGCGCGCGAGTTCCGCGACATCTTTCTGCGTGTATCCACTGTCCACACCGAGCGTGTGCAGTTCCATAATCTCGCGCGCATAGTTTTCGTTGGCGACGCCTTTGACGTTCAGTTGATTGTCGAGATACACGAGCATCGCCGGGCTTTGCGCGCTGGCTAACAACAGATCGCCGAACTTGCCGAACGCGTGCCGGCGGATCACCTCGCGATCGTCAATCGTTTTCAACCAGCGGCAATCGTTCTTGCCCGCGAAGATCGAAAAATGGTTCGACCAGAAATCAACCAGCACTTCGCGCAGCTGGCGGCGGCTGGCGAGCGCGCGCAAGATCGTCGCGTCCTGGAGTTGCGCGATCACTTCTTGCGGCGTCTGCGCCGGTTCGGTTTTGGCGCTCGGCGTGGGAGTTTGCGGCGGACGTTGCGGATAATCGCGCATCAACTCCGCCGCGCTTTGGCTCAACGTGGGATACATCGTCGCAAGGCGTTGTTCGAGCGCGCTGTCATCAATCTGCTCCGGCGCCAGTTGCTCTTCGATGTACGCGTCCACGCCGATTTTTTGCGCGCGCTCGAAATCACCGGGGCGCGGTCCGAACGCGAGCCGGTTGAGCGCGGTGAGGATCGGATTGCCCGCGCCGAGATCGCCGGGCGGCGTCCATTGCCAGGGGAAAACCGAATGCGGGGAAGATGTTATATCGGCGAGCGATGACTCGTCGAGTTGTAAAATCCAAGCGGGCAAACCAGCCAGCGCCGTCGTGCCGGCAACTCCTGTGAGAAAATCGCGACGCGTGACTTGCATACTCTTTTTCCTCCATCGAGAATACGGCGATTGTATATCGAGCAAGGTTACAAATTGCGCTTTTGGTTGTCACCCTGAGCGAAGCGAAGGGTATCGCGATTTGCTGGTTGCGAGATGCTTCGTCGCGAAAAACGCTCCTCAGCATGACAAAATGAGCCGTGGTAAAACCGCAGTTTGTGCCCGCTAACAGTATATCTCATTTGCGTGAGCGCGAGATTAGGTCACTGTAAAATTGTTGTAAAAAATTCGACCTTCGAGTCGCTGGCGCGATCTCAAAGGTCGAGGATTTACCTCGCCGCACACCGCGTTTTGTAATCGCCCTCCAACGCGCAGGGCGGCGCGATGTCGTCCGGCTTGAATTCGGACAGCCGCGCGAGGAATTTGAACGTCGCGTCGTTCGTGTTCGTCACTTGGGCAAAGTACATCGTCTGCAACAATGCGTGATCGGATGCGCGCACGGCGTAATTTCCCTTCACGCCATCGAAACTCAATTTCTCCAGCGCGGGCGCGAGCGCGTCCGCGCGCGGATCGCCGTTCGTCGCGTTCAGCGCGGCGACGATCATTTGCGCGGCGGTGAACCCGGTCTCGGCGTACACGTCCGGCGGCGCGGCGAATTTCGCTTTGTGCCGTTCGACGAGCCAGTCGTTCACTTTGTTTTGCGGCAGCGCGTACTGATAATTCGTCACGCCGACCAGTCCGACGGCGGACGCGAATCCGACTTTGATCGCTTGATGATCCGGAATCAGCGCGGCGACCGTCGCCGCTTTGAACACGCCGACTTGGCGCATTTGTTCGTAGACGTTGACAAAGCCCGCGCCCGCCCAGGAAACAATCACGACATCGGCTTTGAATTCCGGCAGCGGCGGCTGGACGATGATTTGAAAGTACGGCGGCAGATCGCGCGCTTGCGCCGGAATAAAGGTCGCGCCGAATTTGTCCGGCGTGTCGTTGACGACAAAGCGCCCGCCGCGCGCTTTGATCGCGCCGTAAAACGATGCCGCCGCGCTTTGCCCCGCCGGATTATCGGACGCGATCTGGATGAAACTTTTACCCGCGCGCGTCAGCGCGAGCGCCATCGCCAGCGTGTCTTGCGTCGTCGCGCGCGCGGCGCGAAACGCGTACGGATGAAAATATTTGCCGGTCACGTCGGGGCTTGCCGTCGTGTGAATCACGATTTTATTCGCCTGCCGCGCGAGATCGGACACCGCGAACGCGACGCTCGCGCTCGGCGGCGCGATCAGAATGTCCACCTGATCCTTTTCGAGCAGATCGCGCGCGGCTTGCACGCCCGCGTCGGTTTTGCCCGCGCTATCCTTGACGATGATCTGGAGCGCGCGTCCGGCGATACTGCTCTTGCCTTCCATCGCGTACTCGAATCCGAAAGTAAAACCATTCTCCAACATCGTCGCGTAATCGCGCAGCGCGGAGGATTGATCGCTGAGCAAACCGATTTTGATCGGCTTGATTTCCGTCGGCATGGGCGTGAGTGTCGGCGTCGCAGTCGGTTCGAGCGTCTTGGTCGCTGCGGGTGTCGCGAGCGCGCCCGGCGGCGGCGTTTCGACGCGTGTCGGCGCAACGGGTGGCGTCGTCGCGCACGCCGCCGCGCCGATCCAAATGATCGCGCTGATCAAGAGAAGTTTGATTTGGTTCATCCGCTCCTCAACATACGACCGCCGACCCTGCGCCTGTGCTCAAGGCAAGCTAGACCGCCGACGGTCGCGGAGATTTTTGTGATTTGGAGTATATGCGGTTTGCCGATGCAAGGCAAGATAGCCCAAAACGGTTCTTGACTTTTCGCCGTGTGAATGATAGACTAGGGTCACGTTCAGTCACGTCTCAACTCGTTCCGCACTCGGCACAGACATCAGGAGGAACTATGAAAAACAAAATGCTGTTTGGCGCGCTGTTCCTGCTCGCGCTCGCGCTGGCAATCGCCTTTGGCGCGTCGAACGTTTTCGCTCAAGGTCCCAGCAACACCGGTCCCGGCTCGGCGGTGTACCTGGACAACCAGGTTCACTTTGTGCCCCCGCAGACAACCTTGTGGTACAAGTTCGACTACAACGCCGAGCGCTTGCCGGCGGAAATCATTTTGTTCAGCGGCGCGCCGATGCAAATGCGATTTAACGTTTACACGCCCGATCAAATCGGCGCGGATTTCAGCGTGGGCAATCCGATCGGACGCGGCGCCGCGCCCGGCGGTTCCGACAACCTGGTCTGGAAAGGCGTATTCTACGGCGCAGGCACGTACTATGTCGAACTGATCAATCCTAGTCCGATTGGCAGAACGTTTCTGCTCGGCATCGCCGGAGGCGGCGTGACGTTGCGCGTTCAACCGCCCGCGCCGTCGCCCCTGCCGACGCGCATTGCGCCACCGCCGCCTCAGCCGACGATCAACGCGTTGCAATCGCTCGTCTTTCCGGCAATCGCCACGTTGCGCGCGCCAGTCGTCACCACCACCGTGACGGCGACGGTCGCGCCCGATGCAGTAAGTGCACCGACCGTTTCGCCGACGCCGCAATCCATCGTCATCGTCGTCGTGCCGGCGACGCCCGTGCCGACGCCGGTTGCGCCCGCGCCGACCTTCACGCCCGCGCCGCCGCCCGTCGTCAACGATTGGTGGACGAACGCGTTCTACGTCGTGAACGATCGTACGTATACGATTCCCGGCAACGCGGAACGCTGGTTCGCGTTCGATTACGCCGGTGATCGTTCCAAGATCGAAATTCGACTGCCCGGCGGGAACGAGCGCCGCCTGCCGTTCCGGCTCTTCACGCTCGATCAAGTAATGCGCTACACGGTTGACGGCACGCCGATCGGCGTGGGCACCGCGCCCATCGTCCCGTGCGACGCCGGACGCTGCGTCTCGAACGATTTCGTGTGGGCGGGCGATTTTTCAGCGGGGGGAACGTACTTTATCCAGGTCACCAATTTCGATCCCGCGCCGAAAAATTTCCAATTCAACATCACGGGCGGCGGCGTGACTTTGGGACGATAGTTGAAGCGCACGCAGGATTGCCGTGGATTTCGAGATCATCGGCGAGATCACAAACATCCAAACGATCGCGCGTGGTAGCGGCGTGCGCGCGCGCCGCTACCTGAATCGAGTGTATGGGAACGGCGCGTGGCGCAAGATGAAAGGCAACGCCTTGATTCGATTGCACGATCAAGTCTATCTCGCCGAATTGCACTGGTACGAAGCGCATGGTATTGGACGACGCGATATCAAACGCAAGCGCCTGTTGGAGAAGTAAAATGATCTACCTTCGGTGCATCAAGAACAAAGGATACGCTGCCAGTTTAGAGATCGGCAAAATCTACAAGACCTTGCCCACTACCGCACTGGAACGACGAAATCGCCAAGTCCGCGTCATTGACAATGAGGGTGAGGATTATCTTTACGATCGCGAATATTTTGAACCGGTCGAGGTGAAATTGGCGCGCGAGTATAAACCGGGCTTGAGTACCCTGACGATCCATCTACCGCCGCTCCTCAAATCCATTTTGCAAGCGGAAGCACTGGCGAATCGTAAATCAGCCAGCGCGCTCGTCCGAGAATGGATTGACGAACGATTGGATCTCCCAACCCACTAAGATTTCAGCCGACGCGCACTACGCGTCGGCTTTTTGTTTACTTGCCCCCATCCGCCACAATTGCGTTTTTGGGATCGTCGCGGCAATTGCACGCCTCGCGTGTTTCCGCGCCGCGCTTCATCGTCCCATCGTACGCGCGCTCCGCCGCCGTTGGCAAAATCGTCCAGCCCGAAAGAATCAGCGGCAGCGTTTCCGCGCCGATCCATTGTCCGTTGTACAAACGCGCGAAATGCAAATGACTCGCGTCCGATTCGCCGCCTTCGCACGAGGGGCGACCAATCGGATCGCCAACGTTGACTTGCGCGCCAAGCGCGACGCGTCCCGTCGTCGCGATGTGCAAGTAGAGCAACGCCCAGCCCTTGCCCTGGAAATCACCGCCGTTCAACGCGACGATCACGCGCCCGCGTTCTGCGCGAATCACTTTGCCCGGCGCCGCCGCCACCGCCAATCGCCGCGAGGCGAGACAACTGCCCGACCCCGCAATGTCGTTCGGCGTGAAATCCACCGCCGACCAGGACGCGAGATCGCCCCAGCCGCTGTGCGGTCCGCCGGTATAGTACCACGTCTCCCCATCGCTCCACGGCAAGCGCAGAGTCGGTTGTTTCAAATCCGGTGGAACGAGCGGCTCAATCGCGAATTGATTCGGATCGCCGAACAATCTGCGATACGTCGCGATGAAACCCTCGTTGCCGATTTGCGCTTGCCACGCGTCCCAGCCGTACAATTGCGCCAACACATTTTGAATCGCCAGCGTGCCGGGGTTCGCGTTCCCCGCGATTCGCACGCGCGTCCGATCCCGCAAACGGAACGCGGCAAGGCGTCCGGTGATTTTGCCATAGTATCCTTCGTTCGAACGATTCGCCGCCCAACTCAGTTGCGAAAACAATCCTTGCCGTTCCGTCGCGCTGATCGGATACGCGATTTGATTCGGCGATAACACCGCACTCGTCACCCAACCGCTTTGATGCTCCAACAGCGCGAGCAAGACGCGCGGACCGACGCTGTACCGTTCCGCGACGAGCTGAACGATCTGCGCGCCGGTCAGCCACTCCCCTTCGACGCGTTCGCGGTACGCGGCAAGATAGCCGGGGGATTGATTCACAAACGCGCTCACATCGAACGACGCGTACGCCGGACTGTAAACGACTTCGGAATCGGGCAATAGTTTTTCGCCGGGCGCGCCGCGCGTGACGATGACCGGAATTTTCAACTGCTGTCCGATTTGCAGTGCGTTCGGATTCGCGATTCCATTGATCCGCATCAACTCGTCCAGCGCGACATCGAACCGCGCCGAAATCGCGCCGAGCGTATCGCCGGAGCGCACGACGTAGCGATCCAGGATCGTTGCGGCAGGCGGCGTCGGCGTCCACGCGGCAATCGGCGTGACGACGACTGCAATTTTAGTGAGCGCGGGTGGCGCGGGTGTAACATCGCTTGGATTTTGCGATGGCGCGTGGCACGCGGCAAGCGCGAGACAAAATACCGACCTCACAATCACGCCAAGCATTGAACGCATAGATACTCCGACAAGTGAATAAGTTCATTCTATCCGTTTGCGGTAGAATGGCAAACCGAAGTAGGGCATACTACGAACGTCAAATTTCTGGGTCGCGAAGCACGGCTTGTCAAAAGTCAGAGTGGTTGTCACTTGGAGCGGCGCGAAGAGTCTCCGCGTCCAGAATTGCGAGATTTCTCGTCGGCACAAATCGCCTCCTCGAAATGACAATGACAAAACCCGATCACCACTTGCGCGGGTACGCGGGTATTGACATTGGATCGAGTTCTTCGTATAATATCGCCAACTTATCGGTGTTGATAAAAAGACTCTAGTCAGGTCACTGATGGGCGCATCTCATGGACAAGGGACGCGCTCTTGGGGATAGGTAATGACGCCTAATTCTGTTTCCACGCCTCCTCTGCTTCAAGCCGAAAATCTCCATCTTTTCTTCGGAGGTTTATCGGCGCTCGTGAACGTCAGTTTCCAAGTTCGCCCCGGCGAAATCCTCGCGTTGATTGGACCCAATGGCGCGGGCAAAACCAGCGCGCTCAACTGCCTCAACGGATTCTATCGGCCGCAAAAGGGACATATCCTTTTTGCCAATCACGACCTCACGCGAACCCCCACGCACCAAATTTCGCGTCTCGGCATCGCGCGGACCTTCCAAAACATCGCGCTCTACACGGGCATGACCGCGCTGGACAATTTGATGGCGGCGCGGCACATCCGCATGAACCAAAGCATGTTCGCCAGCGCGTTGTACTTTGGCGCGGCGCAACGCGAAGAGATCGCGCATCGCCGCGTCGTCGAAGAGATCATTGACTTTCTCGAAATCGAACACATCCGCAAAGCCACCGTCGGCGCGCTGCCGTACGGACTCCGTAAACGCGTCGAACTGGGTCGCGCGCTCGCGCTCGAACCCCGCTTGCTGCTGCTCGATGAACCGATGGCAGGGATGAATGTCGAAGAGAAAGAAGATATGGCGCGCTTTATCCTCGATATTCACGAGCGGCGCCAGATGACGCTTTTGCTCGTGGAACACGATATGGGACTGGTGATGGACATTGCTCAGCGCGTCGTCGTGCTGGATTTTGGCGTCAAGATCGCCGAAGGTACGCCGAGTGAAATCAAGGCGAACCCCGCCGTCATCAAGGCGTACCTTGGCGAGGCGGAACACAAATAATGGACACACTCAAAACCCTCCCCCAGTATTTGCAACACACCGCGCGCACGCTTGGCAACACCCGCGTCGCGATGCGCAAGAAACAATTCGGCATCTGGCGCGAGTATACCTGGCAAGAATCGTACACGCGCGTCCGTCACCTGGCACTCGGCTTGATGCAATTGGGTTTGGCGCGCGGCGACAAGGTCTGTATCATCGGCGACAACGACCCCGAATACTTTTGGGCGCAACTCGCGATTCAGGCGTGCGGCGGCATCGCCGTCGGCATCTTTACCGACAGCGCGCCCCCGGAGATCCAGTACATCGTCCAACACTCGGATTCCATCTTGGTGTTTGCCAAAGATCAAGAACAATGCGACAAGATGTTGGAGATCCGCGCCAACCTCCCGGCGGTGCGGCGCGTGATCTACTGGGAAGAACGCGGCTTGTGGAACTATCGCGACGAGTGGTTGTTGAGTTTCGAGGCACTCGTCGCCTTGGGACGCGAACTGGACCAGCACGAACCGACCCGGTTCGAGGAACGCGTCGCGCAAGGACAAGCCGACGATCTGGCGATTTTTTGCTACACTTCCGGCACCACCGGTCTCCCCAAAGGCGCGATGATCGCGCACCACAATCTGATCAGCGGCTGTCTCCTCTACAGTCAAGTAGACCCCCGCACGCCTGCCGACGAGTACCTCTCTTTCCTTCCGCCCGCGTGGATCACCGAAAACGTGCTAGGGTTGGCGGTGCATGTGATCAACGGGATGATCGTCAATTTCCCTGAAGAACCGGAAACCGTGCAAGAAAATATCCGTGAGATTTCGCCGCACGCGCTCCTCTTCAGTTCGCGCTTGTGGGAATCGCTGGTCGGGATGGTGCAGGCGCGCATCGCCGATACCTCGTGGATCAATCGCGTGCTGTACAAGACCTTTATGCCCGTCGGCTATCGCGCGGCGGATTTGCGCTTTGGCACGGGGCGCGTGCCACTCCACTGGCGCCTCCTCAATTGGCTAGGCGAGTTGGCGATCTTTGCGCCCCTGCGCGACAAACTCGGTCTGATGCGCGTGAAATCCGCCTACTCGTCTGGCGCCGCGCTGAGCCCCGATGTGGTGCGCTTTTTCCGCGCCCTCGGCGTCAACATCCGCAATCTGTACGGTTCGACCGAGGCGATGATCCACACCCTTCACATCGGCAGCGACGTCAAGTTCGAAACCGTCGGGATGCCGCCGCCGGGCATCCAGGTTCAGGTCGCACCCGACGGCGAAATCCTAGTCAAAAGCCCGACCGTGTTCCAAGGGTATTACAAAAATCCCGAAGCCACTGCCAGCGCGCTCACCGACGGCTGGTTTCACACCGGCGACGCGGGGTATCTCCGCGCGGACGGTCATTTGATTTACCTCGATCGCGTGAAAGATTTGTTGGAACTGGCGACGGGTGACAAGTTCTCGCCGCAGTACATCGAAGGGCGACTCAAATTCAGTCCCTACGTCAAAGATGTGATGGTCGTCGGCGGACAAGCGCGCGCGTTCGTCACCGCGGTCGTCAACATTGACTTTGCGAACATCGGACAATGGGCGGAAAAGAAACGGCTCACGTACACCACGTTCGTTGACCTGTCACAAAAATCCGAGGTGTATGATCTGATCAAACAAGATGTTCTGCGCGTGAACGAATCGTTACCGCCGCCCGCGCGCGTCAAGAGTTTCGTTCTGCTCCACAAAGAATTCGATCCGGACGAAGGCGATCTGACGCGCACGCGCAAGCTGCGCCGCAACGTGATGGAGGAACGCTATCGCGATTTGATCGAGGCGATGTATGGCGGCAAGGACGATGTGCGCGTGCGCGCGTCGGTCAAGTACCGCGACGGACGGACCGGCGTGATTGAAACCACTGTGCGCGTGTGTAATTTGTAGAGAGGTGCTGATGAACTGGGATCTTTTCCCCCAATTTCTCGCCACCGGCTTGCTCACCGGCGGAATCTACTCGCTGATCGCGCTCGGCTTGGTGCTAATCTACAAGGCGTCGCGCGTGTTCAATTTCGCGCAAGGGCATTTGTTGATGCTCGGCGCGTTCATCACCTGGTGGTTCACCGAGAATCTGGGCTGGGATGTGTGGCTTGCCTTCGCCGCCGCGATCGGCTTGGCAATCATCGCGGGCTGGCTCGTCGAACGCGTCGCGCTGCGCCCGCTCATCGGACAACCGATTCTCGCGACCGTGATGATGACGCTCGCGCTCTCACAAGTGCTGCAAGGCGTCACGATTCTCGCTTTCGGCGCGTATCAACGTTCGCTCCCCTACCTCTTCCCGATTCAACCGATCGTGTTGGGCGACATTCGGCTCAAGTTGAATTTGGCGCTGGCATTTGTGTTGGCGATGCTCGGTTTTATCATCTTCGTGCTGTTTTTTCGCTTTACCCGCGCGGGGCTCGCGATGCGCGCCGCCGCCGAAGATCATCAGCTCGCGCAAAGCGTCGGCTTGAGCGTACCGCGCATCTTTGGAATGGCGTGGGCGATTGCCAGCGTGGTCGCCACCGTGTGCGGCGTCCTGCTGGCAAACATCAGCGGCGTCGAGTTGACCCTCTCCCTGATCGCGCTCAAAGCATTTCCCGCCGTGCTGTTCGGGGGGCTGGAATCCATTCCCGGCGCGATCGTCGGCGGCTTGACGGTGGGCATTCTGGAAAGTCTGGTCGGCGGCTTGCCGCAAGACCCCGCCTTGCGCGCGTTGCATCTGGGCGACATCGCGCCGTATGTGTTTATGCTGATCGTGTTGTGGTTCCGCCCGGATGGATTGTTCGGACTGAAGCGGATCGAACGAATCTAAAATAGGGACCGGGGGCTAGGGGTCAGGGTACGGCAAAAACTGATCCCGGTCCCCTGGTCCCCAACCCCTGAGGTTTCAATGGCAATTCGACTCGCGGGCGATTTCGACATCTCGTACGCGCACGACATGGCAATCCTCCGCAATCACGGACAATGGGTGATGCTGATCGTGTTTCTGACCGGCTTGTTCGCGCTCCCCTTCGTCGCGGATGGCAAGACGCTGGGCTTGCTGAACATCATCGGCATCAGTATCATCGCCGCGCACGGCTTGAACATTCTGCTGGGCTATACCGGTCAAATCTCGTTGGGACAAGCCGCGTTTATGGCAGTCGGCGCGTACACGACCGCCGTGCTGATGAAGTACGGCGTCGCGTTCTGGTTCGCCCTGCCAATCTCCGGCGTGGTCGGCGGGATCATCGGCTTGCTGTTCGGTTTGCCCTCCTTGCGGATCAAGGGCTTTTATTTGGCGATGGCGACGCTCTCCGCGCAGATCATCATCCCTTGGTTTTTCCGCAACGTTCGCGTGGATATTTTCGGCGGGACACCCGGGTTGACGATCGCGCCGCCGCGCCTGGGCGAGCTCGTCTTCAACACGCAAGAAACGATGTACTTTCCGATTATGCTCACCGTCGTCGTCTGTACCCTCGTCGCCAAAAATATCGCGCGGACGCGCCTGGGGCGCGCGCTGATCGCGATTCGCGATAATGATCTGGCGGCGGAAGTGTTGGGCATCGAACAATTCTCGTACAAACTGCGCGCGTTTTTCATTTCGGCGTTTTACGCGGGCTTGGCAGGTTCGCTCTGGGCGGTCTATGCGCGCTCGATCAACCCTGAACAATTCTCCTTATTGAATTCCGTTTGGTATCTGGGTATGGTCATCGTCGGCGGAATGGGCAGCGCGTTGGGACCGATCTTGGGCGCGTCGTTCATTCGCATCCTGGAAGAATCCACCGTGCAGCTAGCGCCCGCGTTGAGCAAAATGTTTCCCCAAGCCGCGGCGGGAATGTTAGCCGCGCTGGGTCCCCTTGTCTTCGGGCTAGTCCTGGCTTTGTTCCTGATCTTCGAGCCGCGCGGCTTGGCGCACCGCTGGGAACTGCTCAAAGCCGCTTGGCGGCTGCGCCCGTTCGCGCACTAGGAATTTCAGATGTAGGATTTCAAATTGCCGATTCGGAATGCGCGTCAGGGCGCAAGCCCCACTCGGCAATTCATGCGGGGAGGTGATGTCACGCGCAAACATACATCGAAAATCGGCAATCGCAAATCGAAAATCAGTTCAAGGGAGGAGAGGATGAACAAAATCGTTTTGACGATCACATTGGTTGTGATGGCTGTGCTCGTGCTGACCGCGTGCGCGCCCGCACCCGCGCCGACGCCGGTTCCGCCGACTCCTGCACCCAAACCGACCGAGCCGCCCAAACCCACCACCGCGCCCGCCACCACCGCGCCGCAGCCTACCGCCGCGCCCAAACCGACGGATGTCCCCAAACCGGCGCTTCGTACCAAGGCGAATCCCGGCGAAACCATCACGCTCTACCACCTGGGCGATGTGACGGGACCGCTCGCGGCGATCACCACCCCGCTCGTCAGCGGCTTTGACGACGGCGTGAAATACCTGAACAAGACCGGCGGCATTCGCGGCGCCCAGGTCTTGCTCGAAATGTCGGACACCGCGAGCCAAGTGGATCGCGCGATCCTGGGCTATAACCGTTTCCGCGAAAAGAAACCGCTGGTTCTCCAAATGTACGGTTCCGGTGAAACCGAAGCGCTCAAGGCGCGCCTCGCCGAAGACAAAATCCCGGTTCTGACGGCGGGCGTGAGTTCCAAGGGCTCGTATCCCCCCGGCTATGTCTTCGCCGTCGTCCCGATCTACACCGATCAATTCGGCTTGTTCATTGATTGGCTGGTCTTGAACTGGGACAAGGTCAAGCCCGCCAAGGGGCAAGGACTGGATTCCCCCAAGATCGCGCTCGTCACCTGGGATAGCGCGTTCGGGCGCGATGTGCTGACGGCTGAAACGCGCGCGTATGCCGAACGCAAGGGCGTCAAGATCGTGGGGCAAGAACTCTTCACCCCCGGTGCGCCCGACGTGACGACCCAGATTCTGGCGGCGAAAAAAGCCGGCGCGAACGTGATCTACACCAACACGCTCGCGCACGGGCCCGCCCAGATTCTGAAAGACACGGTCTCGCTCGGCGTGCGCGAGGAATTCTTGATCGCCGGCTGTAACTGGACGCTCGATCTCTCGATGCTTGGTTTGGCGCGCGAAGCCGCCGAGGGCTTTTACGGCGTCTTTCCCAATCACTGGTGGGATGACGCGGATCATCCGGGCGTCAAGATCATCCAAGCCGAATTCGCCGCGAACAATCGTAAACCCGCCGAGCGCGCGGTGGGCTATCTGCTTGCGTTCTCGTTCGTCGAAGCGATGAAGCAATACATCGAAAAGACGATTGACCGCGTTGGCTTTGAAGGTCTGACCGGCGCGGCAGTCTATGAAACGATCGTCGCGACCGGCGAACTCAAAGCGATGCAAGGCGTCACCGCCCTCGATTACAACAAAGACCGCCGCGCCCCCAGCAAAGCGCGCATCGTCCAAGTCCAAAAAGGCAAGTTCGTTTACCTCACCGATTGGATGACCGCGCCGGATCTGAAACCCAAGTAAACAAGGAAACAAGTAGACAGGGAAACCAGTCCCTTGCCACTGGTCTACCTGTCTACTTGTCTCAGTACATCACAGATTGTCATTCTGAGGCGCGCTTTTTGCGCCGAACGCTGTGCGTCTCGCAATTGGCGATTAGCGCGATGCTTCGCTTCGCTCAGCATGACAAAATTGTGATCTACTGTGTCTACCTGATGCTATGCTAAAACTCAACAATATCGAAGTGGTGTACAGCGATGTCATCCTCGTTTTGCGCGGGGTATCGCTGGAGGTAGGCGATGGACAAATCGTCGCGCTCTTGGGCGCGAACGGCGCCGGCAAGACCACGACGTTGAAATCCATCTCCGGGTTACTCCGCACCGAATTGGGTCAGGTCACGCGCGGCAATATCGAATTCAACGGCGCGCGCCTCGATCGCCTGCTGCCCGAACAGATCGTTCGTCACGGCATCATCCAAGTCTTGGAGGGTCGCCGACTCTTCGCGCATCTCACGGTCGAAGAAAACCTCATCGCCGGCACGCTCGCGCACGGCAACGGCAGAACCAAAACCGATGTCGAGATGGTGTACACCTACTTTCCGCGCTTGCGCGATTTGCGCCGCCGCGTCAGCGGCTATCTCTCCGGCGGCGAGCAACAAATGGTCGTCATCGGGCGCGCGCTGATGGCGCATCCCAAGTTGATGTTGCTCGACGAACCCTCGTTGGGACTCGCGCCGCTCATCGTACGCGAAATTTTCGAGGTGATCCAAAAGATCAATCAACAGGAAAAAACCGCGATTCTGCTCGTCGAACAGATCGCGCAAGCCGCGCTCGCCATCGCGCATCACGGCTATGTGATGGAAACGGGGCGCATCGTCTTGGACGGACCCGCCGACAAATTGCGCGAGAACGAAGACATTAAAGAATTTTATCTCGGCTTGACCCAACTGGGCGAACGCAAGAGCTATCGCGAGGTCAAACATTACAAGCGTCGCAAACGTTGGCTGGGATAAGACTGTTTGAAAGGAACACGCTATGCCTCCCCAGACTATTTTACTCGATCGGGAACTCGCTCGCTTTGTCAAACACGCGTACGCGAATGCGCCCGCCGTCAAAAAGATTTTCGACGACGCCGGCGTCAAGCCAGGCGACATCAAACGCGTCGCGGATCTGGAACGCGTGCCGGTGACAAGCAAAGATCGTCTGGTCGAACTGCAAAAAGCCGCGCCGCCGTTCGGCGGATTTCGCAGCGAAAAAGCGAAACGGCTCAAGCACATTTTTCTCTCGCCGGGTCCGCTGTACGAACCGCACGGCGCGGAAAAAGCGCTCGTCAAAACCGCCGCCAAAGTTTTGCGCGTCGCCGGTTTCAAACGCGGCGACATCGTGCTGAACACCTTGTCGTATCATCTGGTCCCCGCCGGTTTGCTCCTGGATGCCGGCTTGCAAACCCTGGGCGCGACGGTGGTTCCCAGCGGCGTTGGCAATACCGAGTTGCAAATCAAAATGATGCTCGAGCTCAAGGTGACCGGCTACGTCGGCACGCCGAGTTTCTTGATGACACTCATCAAAAAAATCGAAGAGCTGAAACTCGATTTCAAGCAGTTCGCGCTACGCCGCACGCTCTTCACCGCCGAGCCGTATCCCTTCTCTCTGCGCGCGCAATTCGAAGAGACGTATGGCTTGACCACGTTGAACGTCTATGCCACCGCCGATTCGGGTTTTTTGGCGTACGATGACGAGACCAAATTCTCACTGCAAATCGTAGAGGATGCCATCGTCGAAATCGTCAACCCCGCCACCGGACAACGCCTGGGCGCGCGCGAACCGGGCGAAGTGGTCGTGACGACGTTCAACGAAACGTACCCGCTCGTTCGACTCGGCACCGGCGATATGGCGGTGTACGCCGACGAAGCGCGCCGGAGTATCGTCCTTGTCGGTCGCGTGGGCGAGGCGGTCAAGGTGCGCGGGATGTTCGTCCACCCCAATCAGTTGCGTTTTGCGTTGAATCAATTCGGAGACATTGCGCGCGCCCAAGCCGTCGTTACACGCCCGGACAATGTGCGTGATCAGCTCGCGTTGCAAGTGGAACTGGCGCAAGCGGTCACCGACCGCGACGCGCTCCAGCAGAACCTTGCCGAAGCGGTGCGCGACCTGATTCGCGTGAGCGTAGATCAGATCGAGTTCGTGCCGAGCGGGACTCTCGCGGCGGACGCGAAGATGATCGTGGACGAGCGCAGGTGGGAATAAAAACGCAAGGGCGGGGTAACCCCGCCCTTGCGTTTTTATGGCGTCAAACGATGCGTATCGCGCGGGAACAAGGTCGCCTCGCGCAAATTGCTCAAGCCGCACAACTGCATCACAAAGCGTTCCAAGCCAATGGCGAATCCGCCGTGCGGCGGCATTCCGTACTTCATCGCTTCGAGATAGTGCGCGAATGGTTCGAGCGGATAGCCCGCGCGCGCGAGCGCGGCAAGATAATCCGCGTGACGATGCAAACGCTGACCACCCGTCACGAGTTCGGTGCCGCGAAAGAGCAAGTCGAACGAGTACGAGTACTTGGGATCGGCTGGATCGGGATGCGTGTAAAACGGTCGTTTGCTCATCGGATAGCCGATGACGAAGAGGAAATCGGATGCGTACGTTGCGCGTGCCCACTGCCCCAGCCAACGTTCGTGTTGCGGCGCGAGATCGGGTTCGCCGCGACAATCTTCGCCGTACTTTTCAAAGATCAGTTGCTGCGCGTCGCGGAAATGCAGGTGCGGGAATAGTTCCACGCCTGTCATTGCGAGGAGCGGTGTAGGCGACGAATCAATCCCCAAGTTGATCGGAGATTGCTTCGCCCCTGCGGGGCTCGCAATGACATTCAGCATCGGCATTTTCACATCAAGCAATTCCAATTCCGCCGCGTGGCGTTCCGCGAGCCGCGCGAGAATGTGGCGAATCACGCGCGTCAGCAGCGCCATCACGGTAAAATGATTTTCGATGAAACCGAATTCGGCGTCGAGCGAGACGTACTCGTTCGTGTGGCGCGTCGTATCGTGCGGCTCGGCGCGAAAGACAGGACCGACTTCGTAGACGCGCTCGAACACACCGACCATAATCTGTTTGTAGAACTGCGGCGATTGCGCGAGAAACGCGCGCTTGCCGAAATAGTCTACTGCGAAAACATTCGCGCCGCTTTCGGTCGCCGACGCGACGAGTTTGGGTGATTGGATTTCGGTAAAACCCTCGCCGTCGAGAAATTCGCGGAACGCGCGCATAATTCCGGCGGACAAGCGCAACAGCGCGCGCTTGCGCGGATGACGCAAGCCAACCGTCGCGTGATCGAGGAACACGTCGAGCGTCGCGTTGACGGTCGGCTTGTTGAGCGGAAACGGCGGCGGGTCGGTGACCGGCGCGAGGACGCGGAGCGTAATGTCGCGCAACTCGACGCCGCCCGGCGCTTGCGCTTCCGCAACGATCACACCCTCGACTTCGATCACGCTTTCGTCGCGCGCGCCGCGCAGCGCGGACAGCGCGTTTTCGTCTTGGGTAACTGCTTGCGCGATGCCATAACCGTCGCGCACGAGAATGAAACTGATTTTGCCGAGCGCGCGCAGATTGTGCATCCAACCGCGCAGAATGACGCGCTGAGCAATGTGTTCGCGCAGTTGCGTGGTGCGAATTCGTTCCATTGTGGCTCCTTGGAGTGATTAGTGATTCGTGATTGGCTAATTTGGCAATATCAGATTATCAGATTAGCCACAGAACCACACGGAACCACACAGAAAAGGTAAACCTTCAGTGTGATTCTGTGTGCTTCGGTGGCAGAAAAGAAATGCAACATTGCCAAACCATCGCCAATTGACCAATCACCAATAACAAAATCCCCCAACGTCCTTGTTGAAAGGACGAGGGGGGACTCGTGGTGCCACCTTTCTGCGCGACTTGTCATTGCGAGCGCAGCGAAGCAATCTCCAATTCGCGAATTGGGGATTGCTTCGGCGCAAAAACCGCGCCTCGCAATGACACACTATCGCCTCTGCGCTTGCTAACGGGAGCGAACCGACGCGTGCAAAACATCTTGGAGGTGTTCATCGCGCTGGCGTAGATGCCGACTTTTCAGCGAATACGGCTCTCTGGAATCTCGTGTCAGCGTTACGTTCTCCGTCACTGCGTTGCGTGGTTTATAACACAAGTTGCGCGATTGGTCAAACTTGAATTGCCTCCGCGCTCAAATCATCCAACCGATAGACGATGGCATCTCGCTCACGGTTCTCTCGCGTACGGCTGCGCGGTTTTCAAATTGGGAATCACCGCGTAATGCTTTTCGTTGAATGTATGCAACGGCAAATTCAAAGAAATAGCAAGTTGACCGATCAACGCGTCCAAAATGCCAAGGTTGTGACTGAGCGCGGCGTCGGCAAACACAGACAACGCTTGATCGCACGCGTCAGGCGCGAGCCATGCAATCGTAAAATCGTTCAGGACTCGCCGAACGCGTTGTTGCTCGTTCCTGTTTCGACATCCTTGGAAAAGTTCCATCGCGACGTATCCGGGCACCGCCACTGGCTCGGCGCGCGAATCGAGCCAAGCAATCGCGGGTGGATGGCGACGCAGCACGTCTACCAGAATATCCGTGTCGAGTAGCAGCATCGCTCATCCTCGCCTCTGCGCTTGCTCGCGCAGGGTGCGCGCGAATGCGGCGCTGTCGCCAATGTCAGTTCGATCCGCCCACATTCCAACAATCTCGGATGCCGCGAGTTCACGCGCGGTCATTCGGCGTTTTTTGAGGGCGGGGCGCGCGACGGCGCGACTGCGTTTCTGTTGCGCCAATGCCTTGCGTAGACGCGCGTCCTCAGCAATGCGTTGCAAAACGGCTTGCTGTTCCTTGCGCGGCAGGACCTGAAACGCCGTCCAGAAAATTTCGGCGGTTGCTTGGGTCTTGGTCATTTCACTTTCTCCATTTTTCCTTCCACCACGCGAATCTCCTCCGCGCTCAAATCATACAACCGATAGACGATCGCGTCAATTGCCGCGTCCGCCGCGTCGATCCGGCGTTTCAGCGCGTCCATCCGATCCGCGAATTTTTCGCGCGCCGCGGCGGCGTACTCTTTTTGCAGTTCCAGCATTTCGTTGACGCGCGCGACGATTTCATCGTGCTGGCGCTTCTCGGCGGGATCCGCAAAGTTGATGCGGCGGATGGGGATTCGCTCCAAGTACTGATAGATGAAACGCAAATAACCTGCGCGATATGTTGACGAGATGTACCGATAACAAAATGTTATGGGTGCATCTCTGAAACTGTGAGCACGGATGTTCGGCTCACACCGCCAATGGAAGTTCTGTGAAGTCAACCGTGTCCGATATTGCGCCAGGTAGATCAAAAGCGTCGAATACCGTGTGGACTGCCA
>VGOB01000075.1 GCA_016865935.1 Chloroflexota bacterium
AAAAAGCACGCACTTGTTCATCTGTGGGTAATGGTGAAGGTGTCATTGTTCCCATTATGCCTGAGGTAGGTGTGCTTTGCAATACAAAAACCGTTCAAGTTTGGTTATGCCTGGGCAGTTACTCCACAGGACACGTGGCTGATTCCGGACGAAGCATCTATGGATGCCCCTGCAAACTATAGAAAGGAGCAGGCAGACCCGGTAACATTATCATTTGACAGAGCGATTCCGCGCCGGTAACATTATCATTTGATTTGACACGCTAGCGTAGGTCTTGTTTAACGCGCGCTTTTGACTTGACGGCGCATCTGCGTTAAAATGGCGACAAGAGATCATCGCACTAGTCACGTCGGCTGATTCCCTGGGGCAGGGAAAAACGGAAAGGGCTTGGACCGCGCACGTCCGCGAAGACGCGGAACGGAATGGAGGGGAGACCAATGACCCGTCTGGGGTCTGATCCCGCGCAAGCAGAATATGCGCGCGCGCGTTATCCTATCGTTGGGTTGGGCGCCAAGATGGCGCTGAGCGTCGTGCTGGGATCGGTGTTGCTGATCGGCGCGTTCGGATACTTGGGCACACTCGCGCTGGAACAAAGCACGCAACGCACGCTGCACGAACGCGTCTTGTTGGCGCAGACGACCGCGCGCCATCTGGATTCGCTCCTCGCGATGATCGAAGAAGTTCTGACGGATCACGCGGCGCAAGAGTGGTGGCGGCAACCCGATCAGTTGGATGCCGCGTTGGAGCGCAGTTATCCGCGCTTGAAATTTTTTGCCACGCGCGTTTTTGTCATCAACCGCGACGCGCAAGTTGTCGCGGCGTACCCTCCGATTACTTCCCCCTTGTCGTTCGATCAATTCGCCTCCGTTTCCGCCGCGCTGAGCGGTCAACCGTTTGCCGCCTCGCGTTACATTCGTCCACTCGATGTCACCGGTTCCTCCACGATTGCGGTCGTGCCAATCCGCGACGCGGATCAGCAAGTTCGCGCCGCGCTGCTCGTCACGCTCAATCTGGCGAGTCCGAACGTGCGCGCGTTTACGCATCCGATCGGGCTGGGCGAAACCGGCTATGTGGATTTGGTCGATCTGGGCGGAACGATTTTAGCCAGCACGCGCGCGGCGCGCATCGGCTCCTCCGGCGATCACCAAAATTTTCTGGCGACGCAGATTCGCGCGCAACAGCAGAGTGTGGCGCAATGTCACAATTGTCATCGCGCGACGGAACTCCCGCCGCAACGCGAAATCCTCGCGTTCGCGCCGCTGGAACGCGCGATGTGGGGCGTCACCGTCCGGCAAAGCGAAGCCGAAGTTTTGGCGCCGACGCACGCGCTGCAAACGCGTTTGATCGCGTTGTGGCTTTTCACCGTCGCGATCGGGCTGGGCTTGGTTTTTCTGACGACGCGCGCGGTGATCGCGCCGGTGCAAGCGCTGACGGCTGCCACGCGGCGCATCGCGGAGGGCGATCTGAGCACGCCGTTGCAATTGCGCGGTCAAGACGAAATCGGCGTGCTGGCGCAATCCTTGGACACGATGCGCGCGCGCCTGCAAGATGCGATTGCCGAAATTCGCGCGTGGAATTCCGAACTCGACACGCGCGTGCACGAACAGACCAGCGAGTGTCAAGCCGCGCGCGTGGAAATCGAGCAGCTCTACGTCGAACTGCGCCACAAAGAACACACGCGCCGCGAACTATTACACCGCATCATCACCGCGCAGGAGGAAGAGCGCAAACGGATCGCGCGCGAATTGCACGATGGGACGAGCCAGATCCTGATCGGAATGGTGTACCGGCTGGAGCGCGCCGCCGAAATGATCGCGCGCGGCAAATTGCGCGCGAGCGAGACGCGCGCCTTGATGGAACAACTGCGCGAACTCACCCAGATGGCGCGCACCGAAGTCAATTACGTGATTCTCAACCTGCGCCCACTGCTCCTCGACCAACTGGGGCTGATTCCCGCGTTACGCAGTTACGCGGAAGAACGCTGCGCCGAGACCGGACTGACCTGGAACATTCGCATTGTCGGGGAGCCGCGCCGGTTGGCGCCGCCAATCGAAGCCGCCTTGTTCCGCACCACGCAAGAAGCCGTCAACAACACCGTGCGCCACGCGCGCGCGCGCCACATCGAGTTCCGCTTCGAGTATTGGCACGATCACGTGCGCGTGCAGATCAGCGACGACGGGCAGGGGTTCGAGCCGGCGCGCGTCGAATTTTCGCGCAATGGCGCGCGCGGCTTGGGCTTGATGAGTATGGAAGAACGAATGAAAGCGATCGGCGGTGAATTTGCGATCCACAGCGCGCCCGGCGCCGGCGCGACGATCACCATGACCGCGCCGATTGAAGCGCCGTGAGGTGATGCCCCGATGGCAAAAACGACAAAACATCCGATTCGTGTTCTCGTCGTGGACGATCACGCCATCGTCCGCGAGGGGATTTGCCATTTGCTCGCCGCACAGCGCGATTTGAAGATCGTGGGGCAAGCCGCGAATGGCGCGCAAGCCCTCGCGCAAATCGCCGCGTGTCAACCCGACGTGGTGTTGATGGATATCGCGATGCCGGAGATGTCGGGCTTGGAGGCGACGCAAAAAATCGCGACGCAATTTCCCGGCACGCGCGTCCTCATCCTGACCCAGCACGAAACGACGGACTATATTTTGCCGTTGTTACGCGCCGGCGCGGCGGGGTATCTGCTCAAAGCCGCCACCGCCGAGGAATTGACGCGCGCGATCCGCGCGACGCACGCGGAAGGCGCGTTCCTGCCGCCAAATGTTTTGCATACGCTCGTGGAGGGCGTTGCGGCACGCGCCGCGCAGGGACATTCGCCGTTATCAGAACGCGAGCGCGAGATTTTGCGCTTGGTCGGTGAAGGGTGGAGCGTGAATGAAGTCGCGAAAAAATTGTGCATCAGCGCGAAAACGGTCATCACGCATCGCGGCAACATTATGGAAAAAATCGGCGCGCATAACACGGTCGAGTTGATCAAGTACGCGATTCGCGAGGGCATTGTGAAAGCGTAGTTTCATCTTTCATCCTTCATCCTTCATCTTTCATCCCTCATCCTTTACCAATTCCTCCTACTCGAAAAGTGAAAAACTAGATACCGCGTTCTACCGATGGGCAATTCTCCTAGATCGTAGTACACTTTGAGCCAACGACCTGCCGGGTTTTCAGAACCTGGCAAGTCTGATCTGGTTTCAAGGAGGAGCCAATGCCCCAACTCACTCGGCGACAGTTTCTGCAAGTGACTGCCGCAGTCAGCGGTAGTCTATTACTCCCCAGCGCCGCCCAAGCCGCCGGCGGCGACAAAAAATTCCCCCTCCACAAAAAAATCGGCGAAGGTGTGACGATTTGCCCCTACTGCTCGTGCGGGTGCGGGCTCGTCGTCGCCACCGACGAAACCGGGCACATCGTCAACGTCGAAGGCGATCCGGAGAATCCGATCAATCGCGGCGCGCTCGACCCCAAGTCTATTGCCGTGCGGCAACTCTCCAACAGCCCGCTGCGCTTGCGCAACGTGATGTACCGCGCGCCCGGCGCGACCAAGTGGGAAGAGAAATCCTGGGACTGGGCGGTGAGCGAGATCGCCAAGCGCGTCAAGAAAACGCGCGACGAGTCCTTCGTCCGCACGGTCAAGGTCGGCGACAAGGATGTGCCGGTGAATCGCGCCGAAGGATTCGCGTTCATCGGCGGCGCGGCGAATAACACCGAGGACTGTTACCTCGCGACCAAGTTGATGCGCTCGCTCGGGGTCGTGTACCTCGAACACCAGGCGCGGCTCTGACACTCTTCCACGGTGGCCGGTCTGGGCCCCACATTTGGTCGCGGCGCGATGACGAACGACTGGGTCGATCTCAAAAACGCCGATTGCATCTTCGTCATTGGCGCGAACCCCGCGAGTAATCATCCCGCGTCCTTCACCTGGATCAACGACACGCGCGAACGCGGCGCGAAACTGATCGTCGTTGACCCCGCATTCACCCGTACTGCCGCGGCGGCGGATTTCTACGCGCCGATTCGTCCCGGCACGGATATTGTTTTTCTCGGCGCGCTGATGAATTACGCGATTCAGAACAAACTCTCCAACGACGAGTACGTCAAAGCGTACACGAACGCGCTCACGCTCGTCAATCCCGATTTCAAAGGTCCCGCCGATCTGGACGGATTTTTCTCCGGTTTCAACAAAGAGACCAGCGCGTATGCCACTGCGACCTGGCAGTACCAAACCGATAAAGTCAAGGTCGTGGTCAAAGAAAAAGACGCGTCCGGCAAAGAAGTGGAAGTCGAAAAAGAATTCAATGTCCCCAAGCGCGCCGCAAATCTCGACGATCCCGGCACGGTGTGGTCGCATCTGAAAAAGCATTACGCGCGCTACACGCCCGAAATGGTCGAGCGCGTCTGCGGCACCTCGAAAGATCAATTCCTCCAAGTCGCCAAGACGTTTTGCGCGACCGGCGCGCCGGACAAAGCCGGCACGATTCTGTACGCGATGGGACAAACCCAGCATACCGTCGGCACGCAGAACGTGCGCGCGCTGGCAATGCTCCAACTGATCCTCGGCAACATCGGCATTCCCGGCGGCGGCGTCAACGCGCTGCGCGGCGAATCGAACGTGCAAGGATCGACCGATATGGCGCTCTTGTTTCAGGATTTGCCGGGCTATCTCGGCGCGCCGACGGATCGGCACAGTGATTTCAAAACATACTCGGCAAAGTTCGATACGACGAGTTACTGGAGCAATGGTCCGCGCTTTGCCACGACTTTGCTCAAGGCGTGGTACGGCGACGCGGCGAAAAAAGAAAACGATTACTGCTTCAACTATCTCCCCAAGACCAGCGGCAACTATTCCTGGATTTCGATGTTCCAGCAAATGTACGCCGGAAAACTCAAAGGGCTGATCGCGATGGGAATGAACCCGGCGGTTTCCGGACCCAACGCGCGGATGGAACGCAAGTCGCTGGAAAAACTCGACTGGCTCGTCGTGATGGATTTATTCGAAACGGAGACCGCCGATTTTTGGAAAGCGCCCGGCGTGGATCCCAAAACAGTCAACACGGAAGTCTTTCTCCTCCCCGCGCTCGACGCGATGGAAAAAGAGGGCTCGATTGTCACGAGCGGACGCCGCATCCAATGGCGGCCGCGCGTCGCGGGAGGTCCCGGCGGCGCCAAGACCGATCTCGCGATCCTCGATCGTCTGGCAAAAGCGCTCAAAGCCGCGTATGCCAACTCGACCGACGCGAAAGATCGTCCGATTCTCGATTTGAACTGGAACTATGGCGAGGATCCGGAGCCGGACGTGTGGCTCGTCGCGCGCGAGATCAATGGCTATGCGCTCGACGATGTGAAAGACGCGGCAGGCGCGACGCTCTTAGCGAAAGGCGCGCTCTTGCCCGCGTTCGCGACGATTGCTTCCGCCGCGAATTTCGACGCGATTGCGTGCGGCAACTGGCTCTACGCCGGCTATTTCGCGCCGGCTGATGACGGGCGCGGCATCTGGCGGCCCGCCGCGCGGCGGCGCGGTCCAAAAGATCCGGGCAACCTGGGTCTGTATCCGTACTGGGGCTACACCTGGCCCGCCAATCGCCACATCCTCTACAATCGCGCGTCGGCGCGACCGGATGGCAAACCCTGGGCGGAAAACAAAAAGTTGATCTGGTGGGACGCGGAGAAAAAGATTTGGACGGGCTATGATGTGCCGGACTTTGTGCCGACCAAAGCGCCGGACGCGAAGGCGAATCCGGCAGGCGTGGGACTGGCGACGCAATCCGGCACCGACGCGTTCCTGATGAAAGCGGACGGCAAGGGCTGGCTCTTTGCCGCCGCGGGCTTGGCGGAAGGACCTTTCCCGGAACACTACGAGCCGGTCGAATCGCCGGTAAAGAACTGTCTCTCCGGTTGCCAGATCAATCCGGTCGTCAAAGTGTGGGCGACGGACAAGGGCAAGTCAGTCGGCGACAACATTGGAACGAGCGACAAATTTCCGATCGTCTGCACGACGTTCCGTCTGGTCGAGCATTGGCAGTCCGGCACGATGTCGCGCACGCTACCGTGGCTCGCGGAAATCCAGCCCGATTTGTTCGTGATGATCGGCGCGGAACTGGCGAACGAGCGCGGCATCAAGAACGGCGAGATGGCGAAGATCGTTTCCGCGCGCGGCGAGATCAAAGCGGTCGCGATCGTGACCATGCGGATGAAACCGCTGACCATAGACGGCAAAAAAGTTCACATGGTCCGAATGCCCTGGCACTGGGGTTGGCAAGGTCTCGCGACCGGGGACGTGATCAACGATATTTCTCCACACGTCGGCGACGCGAATACGATGATCCCGGAATACAAGGCGTTTTTGGTGGACGTGAGGAAAGCGTAGCAATCAAAGGTGCCAAATGAGCCAAAAGTGCCAAAGATGCCAAACCGATTTGGCACATTTGGCACCTTTGGCAGATTTGGCAAATTTGAAGGAGCGAACTATGGCTGTCAAATACGGAATGTTAGTTGACGAAACGCGTTGCACTGGTTGTCGCGGGTGCCAGGTCGCCTGCAAGCAGTGGAACGATTTGCCGGGCGAAGTGACGCGCAATCGCGGCTCGTACACGAATCCGCCCGCGCTCTCGGCAAAGACGTGGAATCTGATTCGGTACGTCGAAACCGAAACGAACGGCAAAGCCGGATTCTATTTTCTCAAGCACGCGTGTATGCACTGCGAGAAACCCTCGTGCGCGTCCGTTTGCCCGGTCGGCGCGCTGTACAAAACGCCGGAAGGTCCCGTCGTCTACGACGATACCAAGTGCATCGGTTGCCGCTACTGTATGGTCGCCTGCCCCTTTGAAATTCCAACGTTCGATTGGCACAAGGGCTTGCTCGATCAGGCGCTCATCCGCAAATGTAATATGTGTGTGGATCGCGTCAGCAATGGCTTGATTCCGGCGTGCGCCAAGACTTGTCCCGCCAAAGCGATCACCTTCGGCGAACGCGACAAGTTGATCGCGCAAGCGGAGGCGCAAATTCGCAAATCGCCGGACAAGTACGTGAACCGCGTCTACGGCAAAGACGAAGTGGGCGGCACTTCGATTCTCTATCTCTCCGCGATTCCGTTCGATCAACTGGGACTGCCGAAACTGGGCACGACGCCGGTGACTGCGTTGAGCGAGCAAGTGATGGAGTACACGCTGCCGTTTGCGGGCGCGTGGGGGGCAACCCTGGCGGGTTTGGCGCTGTTCTTCCGCTTGCGGAATCGCGGCGCGGAACACGCGGCGAAGGAAAAGGAGAAATCGTCATGACAATTCTGAATCGCTTACGAATCTCGCCGGGCGTCTTGATCTTGTTCGCGCTGATGGCGCTCGGCGCTCTCATCGCGGTGGCGCGCTACCTGTTCGGTATCGGCGCGATCAGCAACTTGAACGACGCGTATCCCTGGGGAATGTGGATCAGTTTCGATCTGTTGTGCGGCGTCGCGCTGGCAGCCGGCGCATTCACAACCGCGACGGCGGTGTACATCGTCGGGCTGGAGCGCTTTCGCCCGATTTTGCGCCCGGCGATTCTCACCGGCTTTCTCGGCTACTTGATGGTGATTGTCGCGCTGATGGTTGACCTGGGTCGCCCAGAGCGAATCTGGCATCTCATCATTCACTGGAATCCGCACTCGGTGATGTTCGAAGTGGGTTGGTGCGTGATGCTCTACACGACCGTGCTCGCGCTCGAATTTTCGCCGATGGTGTTTGAGCGTTTCGGCTGGAAACTGCCGCTGAAGATCATTCACCGCATCACGATCGTGCTGGTGATTCTCGGCACGCTGTTGTCCACGCTCCACCAATCGTCGTTGGGTTCGCTGTTTCTCGCGACGCCGGGCAAAGTCAACCCGCTGTGGTTCTCTGCGCTGTTGCCGTTGTACTTTTTCCTCACCGCCGTCGCCGTCGGTCCGGCGATGGTCATCGTCGAGTCGCACATCAGCGCGCGCGTCCTGAAGCGTGGTTTGGAAACGGACCTGCTCGGCGATCTGGCGAAGGCGATCCCGCCCGTGCTGGGGGTGTATCTCGTTCTGAAAGTGATCGATCTCACGGTCTCCGGCAAATGGGCGTTTGCGTTTCGCGATGGGATGAGCGTGTTGTTCTGGATCGAGATAATCGGCTTTGTCATTCTGCCGATGGTGTTGTTTATGCGATCCAAGGTGCGGCAGAACGCGCAGTCGTCGTTTGGCGCGGGGTTGCTCGTCGTGGGTGGCGTGGTCCTCAATCGCTTGAACGTGAGTTTGATCGGCTGGAATCGTTCGAGCGACGCGTTGTATTTTCCGCATTGGATGGAATTCGCGATCACGCTCAGCATCATCGCGGCGGGCGTGGTAGCGTATGGACTCGTCGCCAAATACTTGCCGCTGTTCTCGCCTCATCACGTGGCGAGTCCAGCCGAATAGGAGGGCGTATGGTTTCGCAAGAACTGTTGCGGCGTCACACATTTTTCGCGTCGTTCGATGAGCCGCAACGAAAACTGCTCGCGCAAATCACCGACGAGATTCATTGCGCCGCCGGAAGAACATTTTTCGAAGAGGGCGAATCGGCGGACGCGTTGTACTTGTTGCTGAGCGGCAGTGTGGATTTGTACTTTAACGTGTTGACCGAACAGCACGGCGAATTTTTGATCGGCGAGGTCAACCCCGGCGAGCCGTTTGCGATTTCTGCGCTGATTCCGCCGTACATCCTGCAACACACCGCGCGCGCGGGCAAACCCTGCCACGTGCTCAAGCTGGATGCGCGCGCGCTGCGCGCGTTGTCCGACAAAGACGCGACGCTGGGGTACATCTTGATGCGGCACATCACGCAAGCGGCGATGGAGCGGCTGCACTTTACGCGCATCCAACTCGCCGCCGCCCAAGTTCGCACACCTGAACCTGAAATGGCGTTCGCCTGAGAAAGATGAAAGAGGAGAGACGAAAGAGGAGAGAAGATTTTTTCATCTTTCATCTTTCATCTTTCATCTTTCATCTCTCATCTCTCATCTCTCATCTCTCATCTCTCATCTCTCATCTCTCATCTCTGATTATGATTGGCTACGAAAAAATCTTGGAAGAGTTACATCGCCAGAGCGCGCTTCAACCCGCCCGCGCGCCAATGTTCGCGCTCTACTGCGATTTGCTCGCGGCGCAAGCGCGCGTGCAGGTGCATCCGCGCGAATATGCCGGGATCGCCCAAATTGCGCCGCCGCGCGTCGAGCGCGGCTTGCCGGTCCTCCCGCCGGAAGCGTTTCGCGCCGATTGCGCCGCGCTCGCGCGCTTGAGCGACGAAATATGCGCGATCACCGCGCGCCATCGCGCCGATCTGCGCGACGCGTTGGACGCGACGCGCGTCTGGCTCGCGCAGGAACGCGCGGCGATCCTCGCCCACGCGATCGAGTATTTGCAGGACGGCGCGTTCGCGCGCGCGCAAGCGGCAGGGCTGGATCAGGCGTTGCTCGCGTTCGTTTTCAACCACGCCTTGCATCCGTTTCTCCGCACGTACGCCCAAGTGCTGAGTCCGTTCGTGGATGTGAGCATCTGGTTTCGCACGACCTGCCCCGTGTGCGGCGGCGCGCCGGATTTTGCGGCGCTGTCCAAGGACAGCGGCGCGCGCATCCTGCTCTGCGCGCGTTGCGATTTCGAGTGGGCGTTCTGGCGCGGCACCTGCCCGTTCTGCGAAAATGACGATCCCGATCAGCAAAAATATTTCGCATCGGACGATGAGGTCTATCGGCTCTACACCTGCGCCAAGTGCGGGCGCTATATCAAAACGATCGATCTGCGCCAGGTGGCGGACGAACGCATTTTGCCGGTCGAACGCATCCTGACCATTCCCCTCGATCTTGCCGCGCGAGAAGTTGGCGCGGCACCGTTGCCCGCAAATCCAACCGCCGACGGATGACCGCTGACCGCCGCCAACAAAAAACCGTTTGCTCTCTGAAGCAAACGGTTTTTTGTTCACTGTTCACCGACCACTATTCACTGTTCGCCGCGCGCGCCAATCCTTGAGCGCAAACGGCGCAGCGCGTAGCGAAAAGTCATTTTCGCGCGCGGTGACGGATTCTTCCAGCCGAAGATAAGGTACAGGTTGATCAGCGCAATGATCGCGATGCCGATCAAATGATGCGCGCCAAATAATTCAAACGGCGCGCCCTTCCAGTCACCAGCAAAGTATTCGAGCATAGACCACCGTAATGGTTGTCATTGCGAGCGGAGCGAAGCAATCCCCATCTTGCGATTTGGAGATTGCTTCGGCAAACTACGCCTCGCAATGACCGGGATGATCACCCTACCCCCACCACCGGCTTGATCGTCCGGCAGTTGATCTCCGCCATCGCCGCGCGCACACGCTCGAACATTGCGTCGTCGCGATACGCGCCGATGATCGCGCCGCCCGACCCGGCGAATTTCGCGCTCGCGCCGCACGCGCGCGCCGTCTCGACCATCTGAATCTGCCACGGCGCGAGATTGTAGAGCGTTCGCCGCGTATTGAAATTTTCGTCGATCAATTGCGCCAGCCGCGCGTGATCGCGCGCCAGCAACGCGGCGCGACCGTGTGCCGCGATCTCCGCAAAGCGCTTCATCGCATTCACGACGAGCTCCTCGCCGCGATTGAAGCGGCCGCGAATATCGTTGTGAAAAACTTCGGTCGGCTCGCTCAACGCTTCCGAGTACGCCACGTAGAGCGGCGGCAACAACGCCGGATCGAGCGGCTCGTACGCGTAGGTCTTGTAGCCGTCAATGACGCGCTCGCGTTCTTTCGCGAAATCCATATAGACCAAGCCCTCGTACACCTGGATCACGCGATCCTGCAAACCGCCCGCGATTCCCAGATCGTCGTTCTCGACCGCCAAGACCAAACTGGGTTGCACCTCGCGCGGAATGGCGATGTTGTAAAATTCCATCAAGCATCGCAACGTCGCCGCGATAATCCCACTCGATCCGGCGAGTCCGACCTGGCGCGGAATGTGCGTTTCGTACCGCACCGAAAAATTGCGATCGTGCAACTGAACTCCGCGCCGATCACAATAGTCCACGAACCGTTTGATCGTCGCTTTGATCAACCGGATGCCGCCGTAATAGCCGTGCAATTTCACGTCGCGCGCCAAATCGTAAATCGAACTAAAGCGCGCACGGTCGTCTTGCGCCAACACGATCTCCATCGTGTCCCATTCGTACAGCACGACTTCCGCCCAAAAATTGCGGACGATGATCGAGATCGTTTTGCCGTTGTAGCCGTCCGACGGATTGCCGAGCAAACCGGCGCGCGCATACGCGCGTTTACGAAGAATGTCCATTGATCAACGCTTTCACGTACTCGCGCAGTCCCGCGCCGTACTTTTCATCCGCCAGCGCAAATTCGACGAACGCGCGAAAGTACGAATCGAAATTGCCGATGTCGTAACGCCGCTCGTTGCGCAGCGTCATTCCAAAAACTTTGCGTCCGTCTTGCAAGAGCAAGCGAATCGCATCGGTCAATTGAATTTCGCCGTTCTTGCCGGGCTTGGTGCGTTGCAACGCCTCGAAGATCGTCGGCGCGAAAACATAGCGCGCCGCGATCGCCAGATTGCTGGGCGCTTCCGCGACGTTCGGCTTTTCGATCACGTCCGCGATTTCGAACACGTCGCCGGGCGTTTTCGGTTTCGCGATACCGTAATGATATACTTCGTCGCGCGCCACCTCTTCGAACGCGACGACCGCGTCCGCGCGCGTGTCCCAGAAACATTCGATCATCCGCTGGACGATGTCGCTCTGCGCGTTGACGCCGATGATCGAATCGCCGAGCGCGACGACGAAGGGTTGCGCGCCGACGAACGGGTGCGCGCACAAAACCGCGTGTCCCAAGCCGAGCAGTTGGCGTTGCCGCGTGTAAAAGTACTGCATCGGCGCGCGCTCGAATTCGAATTCGGCGAGCAAATCTTCCTTGCCCGCCTCGCGCAAACTCTGGATCAGTTCGTTGTTCAGATCGAAATAATTTTCGATGGAGGTCTTGCCTGCGCCCGTGATGAAGAGCAACCGTTTGATGCCGACGCGCGTCATTTCTTCGACGACGTACTGCACGACCGGCTTGCGTCCGACGAGCAACATTTCTTTCGGTTGCGATTTGGTCGCGGGCAACAACCGCGTTCCCATTCCCGCCACCGGCACGACCGCGATGTTGATCTCTTTCATTGTGATTTGCATCCTCCTGGTTTTGCGGAGACGATTATACCGCCGATGCCGGAATTAGCAAAAAAGCCAGAGTCGAATGACTCTGGCTCCGTTGATTTACGTGTACAGGACTCTACTGAAAAAAGGTCTCTGAATGTCGTTTTCGATAATTTTTCACGCTCGTTTTCTAACCCAAAAGTAGTACGCGAGCGAGTTTTTTCAGTGGAGTCGTGTACAGGTTAGCCCCCGATTGCCATCGCGACAGCCAGGGTTGCCATCAACGCGCCTACCGGAATTGCGACAATCAGGAAGTTGATAATCGCGGCGATGAGGGCGGTGACAACCGCTTTGCCGGTAGTGAACTCGGCGGCTTCGCGCACGCCAATCACATAGCCGACGAGTTTCAGAATGCCGACGATAAGCCCGACAAGCCCGGTCACGCATGCAAGGGCGGTGCCACCGAGCGTCAAGACATTCAACACGGCGATGAGGCTGAAGACCTCGACATGCCCGGTCACGCGCATCATTTCGCCTGTGTCCGTCTTACCGCCGAACCATCCAGCGACGAGTTGCAAAACCCACGCGGCGATCACCCAACCGATCAAACCAAAGATCAGCGTCAGGATCGCGCCGAGAACTGCGCCGCCGATACTAACGCTTGCCGCACCGGTTGTTTCGTTGACGTGCACCAAACCTTTGAAAAAGCCACTAACCAATGTCGTGATAACTACAATGATCGCTGCCATCGTCGTGGCTGACTTATCTTCAGCGATTTCTTTGTAGACTGGTGCTTTGAGAGTCAGCACCCCCATAATTCGTTCCATCGTACAATCTCCTTTCGTGAGAAACTAATTGGATAATGCGAAACAGGAACAGACTGCCAATCCGATTTGTAAAGCCGCGTGCACATCACCTCCTTCCGATCGGGTGAGAACGGGAATCTCAATCTACCCACATAGTATAACACCAAATCGTGTACTAGTCAACGGGGCGGGGTGTTGCACAGTGCCCGCGAGGGTGGTAGCCGCGCCATGCTGGGCACTACGGGCAAATTGAACGCTTTCCTGGCGTTTTTATGTCAAAAGCATGTGCAACATCTGGTTGACCAATACAGTATAACACCAAATCGGTTGTTGCGAACCTTAAATTTCAAGATCAGGCGCGCGTTTGTCGCAACGCCGTTTTCGGTTATAATCCAAAGACGTGAACCTCTTCATTCCCGGGCGCATCTGCCTCTTCGGCGAACATTCCGATTGGGCGGGTGGCTATCGCCGCGACAACCCTACGATCGAAAAGGGCTATACGATCATCTGCGGCACCGAACAAGGCATCTACGCCAAGATCGCGCCGCATCCAACCGCGCTCGTTCTCACTGCGACCACGCCGGAGGACGGGGTTTCCGTCTCGCGCGAAATCCCGATGGACGCGCGCGTGTTGTTGGACCAAGCCCAACGCGGCGGCTTTTGGAGTTACATCGCCGGAGTGGCGTATCAAGCGCTGATGAAATATCAAGTGCGCGGCTTGGTCGTCCACAACCACAAAACCGATTTGCCGGTCAAGAAAGGACTGTCGTCGAGCGCGGCGATTTGCGTGCTGATCGCGCGCGCGTTCAATCGCGTGTACGATCTGGGTTTGACCACGCGTGACGAAATGGAACTGGCGTATCAAGGCGAAATCACGACGCCGTCGCGTTGTGGGCGAATGGATCAGGGTTGCGCGTTCGGCAGTCGTCCGGTGCTGATGACGTTCGACGGCGATCATCTCGAAACGACCGAATTGCGCGTTGCGCGCGATCTGCATTTCGTCATCGTGGATTTGCGCGCGCAGAAAAACACACAAGCGATTTTGCGCCGCTTGAACGAATGTTATCCTCACGCGCAAACCGATTGTGCGCGCGGCGCGCAAGAATTGTTTGGCGCGCACAACCGGCGCATCGTCTCCCAAGCGGTGGACGCGTTACGCGCGGGTGACGCGGCGCGTCTCGGTGCGCTGATGATCGAGGCGCAAGAATTATTCGATCGTTATGCCGCGCCGGTCTGCCCGGAAGAATTGACTGCGCCGGTATTGCATCGCGTTCTGAATTACGCGCCGCTCCAGCCGCACATCTGGGGCGGCAAAGGGATCGGCGCGCAAGGCGACGGCTGCGCGCAATTCATCGCGCGCAGTTCCGCCGCTCAGCGCGCCATCGTCGAAATCCTCGCGCGCGCTTTGCAAATGCCTTGTCTCACTTTGACCTTGCCACAGAATTGATCAAGATGATCTACTACGCCATCTCGATTTTTCTTTCCGCGTTTTTGCTGTTCCAAGTTCAGCCGATGCTCGGCAAATACATCCTGCCCTGGTTTGGCGGCACGCCTGCGGTCTGGTCAACGACGATGCTGTTTTTCCAAGCGGCGTTGACCGGCGGTTACGCGTATGCCGATTGGCTGATCGGTCGTTTGGGTGAAAAAAGACAAGGCGCCATTCATTGGGTTGTCGTGAGTGCATCGCTGATCCTGCTTGCGTTCACCGCGCTGATATGGCGCGCGCCGGTTCTGCCGGATGCGTCCTGGCAACCGCGCGGCGTGGATACGCCGATTGGGGATATTCTCAAAATTCTCACTGTCGCGATCGGACTGCCGTATTTTTTGCTGGCGACGAACGGTCCGTTGATGCAAGCGTGGTTCAATCGAAAATATCCCGGACGTTCGCCGTACCGGCTCTACGCGTTGTCGAACGTCGCGTCGTTGCTCGCGCTCCTCACGTACCCGCTTCTGATCGAACCATTGTTCACGGTGCAACAGCAAGCGCAACTGTGGTCGCTGGCTTGGGTGGCGTTCGCACTGCTCGCGCTGTACGGCGCGTTTCAAACGATGCGTCACGCGGCTCCGCCAACAACGAAAACGGAAGAGGCGCGCGCGCGTCCCGCCGCAAAACGTTTCGCGCTATGGCTCGCGCTCTCCGCGTGCGCGTCGGTTTTGTTGCTCGCGATCACCAGCGAGATTTCGCAAGAACTCGCGGTCATTCCGTTCCTGTGGATTTTGCCGCTGACGATTTACTTGCTCACATTCATTTTGTGTTTTGAGAGCGAACGCGGGTACTCGCGCCTGATCTTCACGCCCGCGTTGTTCGTGTTCAGCGCGTTGTTCGCGTTGATCTTCGGGCGCGTCATCAGCGTTTCGCTGTACCTCGCGATGGGCGCGTACGCGGCGTTGCTCTTCGTCGCGTGTATGATCTGCCACGGCGAACTCGCGCGGCTCAAACCGCATCCACGCCATCTCACCGCGTTCTACCTGACGATTTCGATCGGCGGCGCGCTCGGCGGCAGCGCGACGAGTTTGCTCGCGCCCAATGTGTTCAAATCGTACTGGGAACTGCCGCTCGGCTTGCTCGCGTGCGCGATTTTGCTCTTCATCGTCACGCTACGCTATCGCGTGCCCGGGCAAACCGCGCGCGCGACGCGCAACTTGGCAACGCTCATGGGCGGGACGATTGTTTTGCTGGGCGGCTTGTGCATTTTGTACGTCAAGACGACATCGTTCGATCCGTTGTTCGTCGCGCGCAATTTCTTCGGCGTCGTGCGCGTGGTCGAAATCAACGGCGACGATCCGGCGCGGCGCGCGTATATGCTGGGTCACGGCGCGACGAGTCACGGCTATCAGTTCATCGCGCCGGAGCGGCGGCAACTGACGACGACGTACTACACGGAAAACGGCGGCGGCGGTCTCGCGTTGCTTGGGCATCCCAAACGCCCCGGCGCGTTGCGCGTCGGCATCCTGGGTCTGGGGATCGGCGTGCTGAGCGCATACGGTCAGCCGGGCGATCTGTTCCGCTATTACGAAATCAATCCGGAGGTCGTGCGGTTGGCGCAGGGCGCGGGCGGCTATTTCGATTTTGTGCGCGCGTCGCGCGCGCAAACGCAAATCGTGTTGGGCGACGCGCGGATCGCGCTCGAACAGGAACTGGCGGCGGGACAAGCGCAAAACTTTGATCTGTTGATCCTGGATGTATTCAACAGCGATTCGATTCCGGTGCATCTGGTCACGCGCGAAGCGTTCGCCGTGTATCTTCAGCATCTCCAGCCCGACGGGATTCTCGCGTTGCACATCAGCAATAATTTTCTCGATCTGTCGCCGGTCGTCTGGAAAATTTCCGACGAGTTGAACCTGGGCGCCGCGCTGATCAAAAATCCGCGCGGCGATGACCGCGCGTCCCCGTCGATCTGGATGATCGTCACGCGCGATCGCGCGTTTCTGAATCAAGCGGCGATTGCGCGGCGCACGAGTCCGCGCGAAGTGAACCTCGCCAATTTTCGCGTGTGGACGGACGATTACAGTAACTTGTTTCAGATTTTGAAGTAAAAGACCTTCGAGGTTTCCAAAACCTCGACGGTCTTCTTCTACGGCAAATCTTTCGCGGCTTGCTCGATCCGTTGCAGCGCTTCCACTAACACCGCGCGCGGACATCCGAAATTGAGACGCGCAAAACCGCGCCCCGCTTCGCCAAACGTGTGCCCCTCGTTCATCGCGACGCGCGCGCGTTCGCGCATCCACTGGCGCAATCCCGCTTCGTCCAATCCCAAGCCGCGACAATCGAGCCACGCCAGGTACGTTCCTTCGGGCACGATCAGTTTGAGGCGCGGGATGGATTTCTCGAAATAATTTTGGAGCAATTCCAGGTTGCCTTGCAAGTACGCGAGTAGTTGATCGAGCCACTCTTCGCCCTCGCGATATGCCGCTTGAAATCCAGCCAGCCCGAAAATGTTCGCGCCTTCCAAGCCGAGCCTTGCGCGCACGGCGTTGAACTGCGCGCGTAACTGCGCGTTCGGAATGATCGCCGCCGCCGTGTACAGCCCCGGAATGTTGAACGTCTTGGAAGGCGCGACGCACGTGATCGTGTTCTGCGCGAGCGCGTCGGAAAGCGACGCGAGCGGCGTGTGGTGATAACCGCGCAAAACGAGGTCGCAGTGAATTTCGTCCGAGACGATCAGAATGTTTTTCCGCCGAGCCACTTCGCCCAACTGGGTCAACTCCTCGCGCGTCCAGACACGCCCGACCGGGTTGTGCGGACTGCACAAAATCAACATTCGAGTTCGCGCGTCGATCTGCTTTTCCAAATGCTCCAAATCCATCCGAAATTTGCCGTCCGCGAATTTCAACGGATTGAAGACGAGTTGGCGTCCGTTGTTTTTGACGACGGAAAAAAACGGCGGATAGACCGGCGGTTGAATGATGATCTTGTCGCCGGGCTGGGTGTACGCGTGCAGCGCGAACGCCAGCGCGGGAACGACGCCGGGACTGTACGCCAGCCAGTCCGACTTGATTTCCCAGTCAAGTCGCTGGCGCATCCAGTCGATCAACGAATCGTAGTAGTTGGGCGGGCGAATCGGATAGCCGTAGATGCCGTGCGCGGCGCGCGCGCGCAGCGCAGCGATCACCGGCGCGGGCGCTTCAAAGTCCATATCGGCGATCCACGCGGAAATCACATCGGCGCTGCCGAACATTTTTTCGTTGCGCGACCATTTGATCGAATCGGTGGCGCGGCGATCGATCACGCGATCGAAATCGTACTTCATTCTGCATTGCTCCTCGTCGAAAAAATTTTGTGGATGCAGTATATCACAAAAGGGTCGCAAAACCAGAGGAGCGCGTACGCGCTCCTCTGCCCTAGTTCTCCACTTTTGTTGTGAGAACCGCATACCCGTCGGCGGTTATGCGATTCTCGCAATTTGTTCATTTCACGCTGAAATTCACCACCCGATCCAACACCGCATTGACCAAAACCTCCGCACGATACGCGCCGGTGGGCCAAGCCGTCTTCGGTTTGAGCGTAAAGTGAATGTTGCGCGTCCCGTCCGCGACGAGTTCGTACGGCTCGCCTAGCCGGGTGTTGCACGCCGCCGCGCTTCCTACGTCAATGGCGTACCAGACGATTCCCACTTTGGTATTGGCGGGCGCGTTTTGAATCCGCACGATCGCGTGCAAAGTCGCGTCGGGAGAGAACACCGTCGTCGGACCGATCGGCTCTTTCGTGTCGCCTTTCGCGTCCAATGCCATCGTCACGCTGGCGACGATTCCCGATGGCTTGGGCGCGGGCGCAGGGAGCGGCGGACACCCCGCCGCCGTCGGCGGCGCGACGGGCGGCGCGCTCGTCACCGCAAACCGGAGCGTGCGATCGAGTTTGCCGTTCAGGTAGATGTCCACCTTGAACGTTCCCAGCGGCAGGCGTCCCGCGCTCGGCTTGAACTTGGCATCCACATTGCGCGAACCCTCCACCTGGATTTCCATTTCACCCATCGGGGTATTCGGCGGCGCGACACCGCCGACGTCAATCGCGGTCCAGACCGTCTTGAGGACGGTTCCGCTCGGCGCATTGGCTATCGTGACGATCGCATGGAAAATCGCCTGCTCCGTTCCAAACGTATCGGCGACGCCGACTGGCTCATTCGTGTCGGCTTTGGCGTCCCGCGCCATCACCGCGTTCGTGATGATGTTGCCGGGCAACCCGGTCGGCGGAGGCGCGATCGTCGTTTGCGCTTGCGGCGAAGGCGCGACTGTCGGCAGCGCTCGGGGCGCAGGGGGCGCAGGCGGCAGCGTGGGCGCGCGCCAGCCCCACGCGAGCAAAGGCGAGACCGGGCGATGGCTGGCAGCCAGGTCCCTCTGAATGCTCTGCGCGTACGCCTGCGAGAAATTGGCAAGCACCTGGGATTCGGCGGCGGCTTGCCAAAAGTAAAAGAGCGCGAGCGATTTTTGCGCGGCGGTACCTTCGCGGAAAAAGCGCGCGTTGTTGTAGTAGAACAGCGCGGGTAACGGCTCTTCGGCTTGCACCAAGGCGAGCAGACTTGCCGAGTTCTGGTCCGCCAGGGAAAGCATGTCAATCAAACCTTGCGGCTGCCCAAAGCCGGTCAGCGTGCCGTCCTTGTCTATCTGCGCGTTGAGCGAATAGTATTTGGCGATCAGGACCGCCGAGTACGCGTACGCGTTGAGCGAACTGCCGAGCCGCATCAAACTCGAGTGGGAGCCCGCGCCCAAACGCTGAGCGGCAAAAGGAATGCCGACTAGGGAGAATTTGGCGTTGCGGTAATCTCCGTCGCGGCTGAACACCACACCGCGCAATTTCGCCGAGTCCAGGTTGAGCGTGCGCGCGTTGTCATCGAGGATGCTTTCGAAATAGGCGAGATTCGCTTCCGCCGCGCGTTGCAGTGTTTCCGCCATCACCGCGGCGCGCGCCTCGCTCGGCGCGCCGGATTGACCAAAGCCGATGTACGTCGTCAGAAGCAGATCCACCAGTTCGAGATAGACGCTCGCGTTCGCGAAATCGCCATTCGCGCGATAGAGCGTATTGAGCCACTCCTCGGACGGTTTGCCGGTGGGCATCGCTTTGGCAACGCCGCTCAGCAACAGATCGCCTTCGGCGGTGAGCGCGAAGGCGGCGGCTTGATCGCTGTACGCGTCCATCAGCACGATGGCATCCGTCGCCGTACGCGGCGTTTGCGCCTTCAAGCGATCCAGCGCGGCATTCAGGGGCAACGCCTTCTCGGCGGCTTGGGCTTGAGCGACCATGCCTGGATAGTCGCCCTGGAGGTACAGTTGATCCAGCCGCGCCGACGCGTTCAGCGCGACCAAAGCAGAGAGCGCTTCAAAGCCGTGTTGAAAGGCGATCTCCGGCAATCCTTGCGCGAGATACTGGGAGCAAGTCTGCGCGGATTGCGTCGCGCTTGAAACGCTTTCCGCACGCCCCTGGCGAATGTTTTCAGGCAGCGCGTTGTAGCGTTGCATTTCCTGATTATAGCGCGCGAGGAGCGTATTCGTCGCGGTAGTGAATTGCGCGATCGCGCGGGAAGAGAGCGCGACGCGCGGCGCGCCCGCGGGGCGCGGCAACTTTTTCCCGGTCAAGATCTCGTACGCTTCGTAGACGGTGCTCACCGGGCGGACCTCCACACCCAGGTTGCGTCCCCATTCGACTACGTCCACGGTCTTTTTGCTTTTGAGGTCTACCGAGTTCCGGTTGACGATGGGCACGACGACGAGTTTCTTGCCGTCGCGCGCCGCCCCTTCGATTTTCTGCGGGACGTCGCCGACCGGACCGATCGTGCCGTCCGGGTTGATCGTGCCGGTCATCGCCGCGTCCGCGCGCACGTCGTCACCCAATAGTCCGGCGAGGACCGCGACGGTCATCAAGCCGCTCGCGCTCGGACCGTCAATCAGTTCCGCGCCGGTGTCGAACGCGATGTCGTACGCGGAAAGATCCACGCCGAGCATCAGCGCGGCGGCGGTGGTCGCCGTCCACGCCGCCGAACGCCACATCGCGCCGATCCCCACCGCCGTGCGTTCGAGAAAGCCGACGCGGACGATGTTGTCGCTTTTCGGTCGAATGATGATTTGCGCGCGCTGCGTGCTCCCTTCGGCGCGCGCGGCGTTGTATGCGAGCGCCGTCACGGCGATCGTGCGCTCGGCTGGCGACGCGGTCATCGGCGTTGCGACGCCCGCGGGAGGGGCGACCGGCGCGGTAATCACCGGCAGCGGCTGGGTGCGTACCGCCACTGTCGTCGGAGTGAGTTCGGCTGTCGGGAGAGACACGAGTCCCAAGGCGAAAAAAAGCCCCAGCGCGCAGCAGACCAACAGAGTGCCCAGGAACAAGCCGACGAACAATGCGATCCAATGTCTGTTCATTTTGCCTCCTCGTTGTCAGAGCCGGAGGGTCTTGAAAATGCCTTGCTTTTCAGAACCCGTCCGGTTCACTTGCGCGTGGCGGTCCAATCGCCGTCCCATTTGCCTTCCGGCGTACTCTCATAGCGCCATTTGCCGGTCAGGGTTTTGCTATCCTCTGAGATGACCAGATAGCCGACGCCGCGCTCGCGCGGATCAGATTGGTCGTAATAGGTTTTTCCGCGCGCCTTCTCCCACCAACGAAAGTCCATCCGTCGCGTGCTCTGAACAAAGACGCCATCGAGCGAACCATCGTCCCAAGTGTACAAGCCGACGACTTGGTTGTTGTTGGTGTTGTGCATGAACGTCATTTCACCCCACTGCGGAGAGCCCCACTTGCCTGTCAGAATCAACAGGGCGGTTGTAGCAGGAGCGGGATTCGCCGTCACAGTCACTTGCTTTGTGATCGTGCCACCGCACCCCGTCGCAGTCAACGTGTATGTCGTCGTCTTATCTGGCTTGACGACTCTCGAATCAGGTGTGGCAACACCGCCGATACCTGGGTCAATTGTCACGCTGGTTGCGTTGTCCACTTTGCCCCAACTCAGCGTCGTGGATTGCCCGGCGGTAATCGTCGCCGGATTCGCCGTGAAGACAGATGTGATCACCGGCGGACCGGGGCAAGCCGGTGGCGGCGGTGGTTGTGGTTTCGTAGCCGTTGGGATGGATGTTGGCGGCGTCGTCGGGACCGGTCTGGGTACCGTAGAGGTTAGCGTAGGTGGCGCTACCGCTCCACCGGGCGATACGGGTGACTGCCCGGGTGGAATAGCCGTGGCGGGCACCAACCCTCCGGCGGTTGTCGGCGCGCCGACGACCTCGATTGAAACAAATGCCGGGTCGCTTGCCGCGCCTGCCGTGTTGTACGCGCGTACTTGAATCACGTGCGCGCCCGGCGTTGTCGCTGTCCAGCGTTGAATGACGGTGTACGCGGTTTGCGGCGCGGGGAGCGCGTCGCTGCGAACGACCGCGCCATCCACCCACAGTTCGACGCGCGCGATTCCTTGCGCGTCCGTCGCGGTAGATTGCACTGCGGCTTCTGTGCCGGCGTTGACGCGCGTGCCGCTCGCCGGCGCGGTGATGACCACCGTTGGTTTGGTGGGCGCGAGGGCAGCGCAGCTCACGCCGAACGCGAGTAGTGCGAGCGCGCAGAGCGCAAGCAGAACGATAATCGTACGTTGTGGTCGCGTGTTCATTTGAGACCTCCTCGAGATTTGTTGACCGCCGACCGATGACGGCAGACTGCCACAGTCGGCATGCCCATTTCAATACCCGCACTCGGGCACAGTGACTGAATGTTTCGTATTCTGTTTGAGCGCGTTCACGACCATTTGATATTGCCAGGCGTTTGCTCCAAAGAGACCGGACAGTTTAGCGTTGGGCACAACAGTCGGGTCGCGCTTGATGGTGGCTCGGTAGAGTCGTTTGATGGCTTCGATTCCAGAGTCATAATACAGAATCGTCACTAGATCCCCGAAAATTTTCGCGCATGGGTGGTCAACGGCGATGACGCCTGGAGTTGGCTGTGGTGTTGGGTTTTTCTTTATGTCTGGTATGAGTTTCTTTTCCAACCAGTTCGCTATGAGTTCTCTGCCGGGATTTTGCCACTGAAGCCCGGTCAGAGTCAGGTCAATATGACTTTCGATTGCGCCGTGAAAGACGTGGTTGTCTAGTGCGTTGATGCAAAACATACTGATCGTATGCAATATCTCGTGCGAGTCATAGAGGGGAGCAGGGGCAGCGTTTAACGTTTCGCGCAGTGACGACAAGATCCTGTTCTGTTGCGCTTGCGCCCTATGCGTTGTCAATTGTTCGTCAGGCACAATCTTGTAGTACACGGCATCATAACAACTGGAAAGCGATGTGCCGGTTATTTCCCGCAGGAGTGGGTAGACAAGATCGCGCGTATTGGCAATGTAGCGATCACACTCTGCTTTTCTGGATGGATCGAGCGCGCTGCAATCAATGTGGAAAGGCAAATCGGCGGGCGCAAATGGGGTCGCCGGTTTTCGTATCGCCGTGGTGGGATTGGTGGGAATGCGCCACGGTGACGGCGCAGTCGGCACTGGACTGGTAGGCGATGGGGGCGGTGCCGCGCCTGGAATTTGCGCGGGCGTTGGCGTCGGCGTCGCGCGCCCTGCCGAGGGTGGTGGCAGTTGCGTTGCCTGCGCGATGACCGGCGCGACCTCGATTGAGATTGCTGCCGGGTCGCTTGCCGCGCTCGCGGTGTTGTACGCGCGCACTTGAATGACGTGCGCGCCCGGCGTCGTCGCGCGCCAAAGCAGGATGGCAGTGTAACTCGTCTGCGGCGCGGGCAAGACCTGGTTGCCCGCCACCGCGCCGTCCACCCACAATTCGATCCACGCGATTCCGCGCGCGTCGGTTGCAGTGGCTTGCACGGCGACTTCGGTCCCCGCGTTGACGCGCGCGCCGCTCGCCGGCGCGGTGATGATGACGGTTGGCTTGGTCACGCCGCCGCCGAGGAGCGAACCCAGGTCGCACGCGAGCAAGAGCGCGCAGAGCGCGAGCAGAAAGATGAACGCGCGTTTTGGTTTCAAGCACATCGGAATCCTCCAAGGGCGCAGGAGTTTGACTCCTGCGCCCGCGTCGAGTTATTGTAGGCATCCTGTGGCGGAGATGGTCTTGCTCCCGCCATCCGCAGTGGTTTCGTTTAATCGGCTGTCCATCGCCCACGCGCCGAATTGCACGTTTGCCACTCCGCTAGGGGGTTTGATTCCAACTTCAGTTTCCCAACGATTGCCGCCAATATTCTTCATCCAAATCGTGCCCCAGCCCGTCCCGGTATTGATCCGGAACTTGGCTTGCGACACACCCGATGGATCGGTAATCGTCGCTCTGCCGATCAACTGGCAGCCCTCCAGATCGAGTGTGATGTTGCTAATACTCGGACCGGTCTTGTCTTGCGGCGGCGCAACCGTGGTCGGCGGTCGGACGGTTGTTGGCGGCGCGGGGGGAGGCGGGCAACTGCCGTACACCATAATCGTCACAGTCCGATTCTCCGTGGTGTTGTCGAGTTTGACTACACTCAGAACCGATTATGCGTAATTGGCTATACACTCGCCGCCGAACGAGTTCAGCACTTCAAATTAGGTCGGAAATCAGTCAACCGATGGCATCTCAGGGACTCGTCACG
>VGOB01000076.1 GCA_016865935.1 Chloroflexota bacterium
ACGCGATTACTAGCGCGGCGAGCCAACCGAGCGTGGCGAGGGCAGCGCAAATCCTAGCCAAATTCATTTCGTTCTCCTTCACGAGAGAGTAATTTTGCGCGCGAGTATAGCACACCTTGTGGGCTTGCAGGGTTTTGTCATTGTCATTGCGAGGACGATTTTTGTCCGAAGCAATCCCCAAGCCGCTCGGGGATTGCTTCGTCGCAACCGCTTCGCGCTCCTCGCAATGACACCCGCACGCGACTTTGACCAAGCCCTAACGCGCCTGCTAGGGTTTTGTCATTGCCATTGCGAGGAGGCGATTTGTGCCGACGAAAAACCTCGGCTGCCTGCGCGGAGATTTCTCGCTCCGCTACCCAGAAACTTGCGCAGACTTGCGGCGCCGCCGATTGGAAATCGGCGGCTCAACGAGGTGAAAACTCGATAAATCGAGTTGCGCGAAGCGAATCGGTTGCAACCGATTCGCTTCGCGCCTCGCTGAGACCCCGAATTCATTCGAGGGCGTTCTCGCAAGAGCAAGTTTCTGGCGGCAGACATACCGCGTATCGGCGGTATGCGCGCAGCGTCTCGAAATGACACGGGGGCTCGACTTTGACAAAGCCCTATGCGCCTGCGCTGACCCCCAGACAATTGTAACTACTCAGCCCATGCAACTTTTTAGTGGCGTCGAGATGACTCGACCACAATATACAGTGGTGCCACTTCTGAAGTTCTTGAGCAACTATGGCAACGACCACAACATCTAGTAGCCAAGCGCGTGACGGCTACTAAAAAAACGGGCAGGCTGAGTAGTTACAGACAATTTAAGATAAGCAAACCATGCGGTTTTTATGGCTGAAAGTGATTGGTGCGGTCTGCCTGACGCCGCCACAGCCCAGTTCCTGAGCGTTAATCGGTGGCTTTTGGCAGGGAAGCCGACGCAAAAATCGTCAGAAATCGCCATAGTTCTTATCTTAAATTGTCTGGCTGACCCCTTGATTTATTTCGGCAACTGAATATAATCTGGCTGCTGATTCTCCACGGTCCATTTCTCGCACGCATCTTATCTTGAAAGGGGTGATGATCACGCGAAAACGTTAGGGTTCGCTGCCCCAGGGTTTGACACTCTTGGAAGGAGTGAGTTCATCAACTCATAATCCCTAAGGAAGGGAAAGGAGGAGACAATGTTTAGCAAGACGTCCCGCGTGCTGTTACTTGGCACATTACTGATGTTGGTAATCCTCGCCGCGTGCGCGCCCGCGCCGACCCCCGCGCCGACCGCCGCGCCCCCCAAAGCGCCCGAGCCGACCAAGCCGCCGCCCACCGCGGCGCCAGCCGTTCCTACGGCTGTGCCTGCCACCAAGCCACCCGAACCAACCAAACCACCACTACCCGCCCCGGCGCCAACTCTCGCTGGCACACGCCGACTTTCGGTCGGCACCGGCGCAGTAGGTGGCGTCTTCTACGTTTATGGCGGCGGCATCGCCAGCGTGGTGAGCAAGAATGCGCCGGGCTTGCAGGTCACGGCGGAGTCTACCGCTGGCTCGGTAGACAATCTCAAATTGCTCAACGCCAAGAAAGGCGATCTCGCGCTCGCGTTCAGCGATACCACCTATGAGGCGCTCAAGGGCGATGGGCAGTTCAAAGCGTTGGGACCCACGCCGGTCCGCGCGTTAGCGGTTCTCTATTTCGCATTCAACCACCTCGTCGTGTTCGATGAGAGCGGCATCAAAACGGTCGCCGACCTCAAGGGCAAAAAAGTTTCCACGTCCTCCCCCGGCACCGGTTCCGAAATCGTCGCCCTGCGCACGCTGGAAGCGGCTGGGCTGGACCCCGATAAAGATATTACGCGCGAGCGTCTGGGCGCGCAGGAATCTGCTAACGCGATGAAAGATCGCAAGATCGACGCGTTCTTCTTCCACGGCTCCAACATCGCCGCGATCATCGATCTGGCGGCAACCCCCGGCGTCAAGATTCGCCTGCTTCCGCAAGCCGATCTGGTGCCCAAGATCGCCGCCAAGTACGGTCCCGTGTACAGCGTCGGCGTCATCCCCAAAGGCGTTTACAAAGGCGTGGATGTGGACACGCAAGCCGTCGCTTCCACGACGCTGCTCGTCGTGCGCGATGATTTCCCGGAAGATGTGGCGTACTGGATCACGCGCACCCTGTTTGAGAAGCAAGCCGACTTGGTCCTCGTCCACAAGTCCGCTAGTGAACTGACCTCGGTCGGGTCGTCCGTCGCATTCCACCCCGGCGCGATCAAGTACTTTAAGGAAAAAGGGATGAAGTACGACGACATCAAGTAGGCGGGTGAAGGTAGACAAGTAAACAAGTAGACCGGTAGGCACGCTTGCCTTGTCTACGAATTTACTTGTCTACCTCTCCTTCCCACCATCTCAACGTGGATAGAAAAAAATGAGCCAAGCCATTCCAGACTCAAAGCCGAATGAACCGCAGGACGGACTGCCGATCAAGCCGCCCGAAATCAGCGTCGAACGCGTAGAGGAAATCGTCGCGACCGTCGAAACGCCCACGCGCAAATTCACCGGCAGAATCGGCAAGTTTCTCGCCGGCGGACTGGTGGTGATGTCGTTGTATCATCTCTACAACGTCCTCGCGACGATCCCCACGCAACTTTTCCGCGCGACGCACGTCCTCTTCATCCTCTTTTTCATCTTTCTCGTCTATCCCGCCGCCAAGCGCTGGAAAGAAAAAATTCCCTGGTTCGATTGGATGCTCGCGCTGGCTGGCGTCGCTTCGATGATCTACATCTTTGTAGACTTTGAGGAATTTGTTTATCGCCCGGTCATCCCGAATCAATGGGACGTGCTGTTCGGCGGGCTGGCGATTCTGCTGATCCTTGAAGCTACGCGGCGCAGTGTAGGCACGGCGTTGATGTTGCTCGTCGCGGGGTTCATTGCCTACGCGCTATTTGGCGCGTTCCTGCCGTCGCCGTGGGATCATCGCGGTTTCGGATTCGACCGGCTGGTAGGTCAGACCTATATGACGCTCGAAGGCATCTTCGGCGTTCCAATTGACGTTTCTTCGACCTACATCATTTTGTTCACGCTCTACGGCGCCATTCTCGATCAATCGGGCGCGGGAAAATTTTTCGTTAACCTCGCGTTTGGTTTGATGGGGCGCCGGCGTAGCGGCGCGGGACAAACGGTGACCTTCGCCTCATTCCTCTTGGGCGGTCCCTCCGGCAGTGGTGTCGCGACAACCGTTACGCTGGGCGCGATTGCATACCCCCTGCTGAAAAAAGCCGGGTACAGCAAAGAAGCCGCGGGCGGACTGCTTTCGGCGGGCGGCATCGGCGCGGTCATCTCGCCGCCGATTCTGGGCGCGGCGGCGTTCATCATCGCGGAAATTCTGCGGATTTCGTATCTCGAAGTGATCGCGATGGCGATTGTGCCAACGCTCCTCTTTTACTATTCCATCGTCCTGATGACGGAACTGGAAGCGCGGCGCTTTGCGCTACAGCAAGTCGAGATCGACGCGGAAAGTCCGCTGCGGCTGGTCACGCGGTACTGGTACTTGCTTTCCTCGCTCATCGTGATCGTCATCTTTTTGTTGATGGGCTTTACCGCGATGATGGCGGTCTTTTGGTCCATCATGGTCGCGATTCTCTTGAGCATCCTGCGTTCCGAAACTGCGATCGTGCCGCGCTGGATCGGCGTCGTGATGGGGGTGGGCATCGCGGTTGCCATCGCGTTGACGGCGAACGGTGTGGCGCCGCGCGAGACGCCGGGGTTAGCCGCGATGGCGTTGCTCGTGTTCGCGCTGATCTTGGCGTTTGTCAGGCGGGACGCCCAAGATGTGACGCGGCGGCTGTATCAAGCGCTGGAGAGTGGTTCGCGCCAAGTGTTGAACGTCGCGGTGACCTGCGCGGCGGCGGGTATCCTCGTCGGCGTGGTGACATTGACGGGATTGGGCTTGCGCTTTTCCGATATTATCATTTCACTTGCGGGTGGACAGCTCTTCTTCACGCTGGTCCTCGCGGCAATCGTGTTATGGATTCTCGGTCTGGCGCTCCCGATCACCGCATCGTACATCATCGCGGCGGTCATCGTCGCGCCGGCGATCATCAAGGTCGGCGTCCCGGAATACGCGGCGCATATGTTCATCTTCTACTATGCGATCCTGTCGGAGGTCTCGCCGCCGGTCGGTCTCTCGCCAATCGCCGCGGCGGCGATCACCGGCGGCAATCCGTTCAAGACGATGATGCAGGCGTGGAAGTACACGCTACCCGCGTTCATCGTGCCGTTTATGTTCACGCTCAGTCCCGCCGGCGGCGCGTTGCTCTTCAAGGGCACGCCGGTGGAGATCATCTGGGCGACGGTCTCGGCAATGGTGGGGCTGACCGCGCTCGCCTGCGGCGTCGCGGGCTGGCTCGTGCGTCCGCTCAATCTGCTGTGGCGCGCGCCGCTCGTTATCGCGGGGTTGCTCCTCGTTTATCCCGAAACGACGCAGGATATGATCGGGATCGGGATCTTCCTCTTTGTGTTGTTGGCACAACTGGTTTTGCAGCGGCGCGCGCCAGCCAAGCCCGCGCTGGCATAAGGTTTGCCGAGCGCGCACAGCTGGCATCCCCGGCGGGTGATGTGTCTGTTCCGGATGATCAACCGCACAACAAAAAGACACAGACGCGCGTCTGTGTCTTTTTGTTGCAAATGCTTTGACAGGTCTGGGTTTCTCTGTTAGAATCGGCTCATCTTCAAGGAGGAAGCGATGGAAAAGAAATTCAAAATTCTGCGGATCGTTGCGTTCATCTGGAAAATTTTGGCGTGGGTCATTCTGGTCGTCAGCACGCTGGGCGGTTGCGGCGCGCTGGTGGTGGCGTTGACGGCGGGCAATCAACTGGCGCGCCAAAGTAGCGCGTTCGGGCTGGGCACGCTTGGCGGCGCGGCTGGCGGGATCGTGCTCGCGCTGATCGCGCTACTCGTCGGCGTGTTTTATTTCATCTCGCTCTACGCCGTCGCCGAAATGATTGACGTGGTGCTGGCGCTGGAAGAAAACACGCGCGCGACGACCGAAGAACTCAAGCGCATCGCCAAAGCGTGACGCGCACACTGGCGATCCCCGATAGGAGAATTTATGCGATTCTTTGTCACTCGTTTGCTCGTTTGGGGCGCGCTCGTCGTTGCGAGTTTGGGGCTGAGTAGTTGCAATGCGCTCGGCGCTCCGGCGACGCCCACCCCGGCTTTTGCGACCCGAACTTTGACGCCCACCATCACGCCGACGTTCACGCGCACCGCGTTGCCCACGTCCACCGACACGCCCGTCCCAACCGCGACCCACACGCCGACGATCACACTGGTTCCCACGCGCACGCCCTTGCCAACCGCGACCCCACCGCCGGGCTGGAAAAAAATGGAGTCGGCAACCGCCGAGTTGTGGGTGCCTGCCAGTTTTAACGGCGGCGATCCGATCAAAGACAAAGACGCCATCGTCAAAAGTTTGCGCGCGTTTGGACCCGAATATGCCAATTCGTACCGCACGATCGAGCAGAACGCGAACGTCTTTTTGCTGTACGCGCTCGATTCCCGGATCGGCGGCACGGGCTTGCTCACCACAGTCAGCGTGACGATCAACCGGCTCTTGCCCTCCGGCTTGATCGATCCAAATCAGAGCGGCGTCGCGGCGCAATTGCCGCGTCAAATGCTCACGCTCGACGCGCGCAACGCCGCGCTGTACTACGCCGCCGAGCGAACGGTCAGCGTTTCGGAAGCGCAGAATAATCGCGTGCGGCATCTGATCTACACGATCAAGTCCACCAATCACGCGTGGGTCTTGGCATTCTCGACGCCGGAAGACGAATTCTTTCCGCGCCTCGCCACGTTCGAGCAGATCGCGCTGACGCTGCGGATCAAGCAGTGATGGAGGCGAAATGGATCAAGTTATTCAAAGTACACTCCCAGCCGGAATTTCTCAAGCGACTTTGACGCGCTGGCTAAGCGACGCGCAAAATCGTGAAGCGCTTTTGCAAAGCGTTGTGCAGCGTTTCGAACAAAGGCACAAACAATCGCTGGAAACATTCGAGGCGCGCTTGAATCGCGGCGAGGGCGCGGAACATCCGGATTGGGAAGACTCGATTGAATGGCGTAACGCTTTCGAGACATTGCAACAAACGCGCTTGATGCGGAGACTCTGGGAATGGGTACTCCATTCGATTACGCCGTCGCGCGCTTGATCAATGCCTGTGCCTACGTCAAAACCGCACACGATCTTGCAACCAAGTGGCGGCTCGATTTGACGGGCGGATTCACTCTCGATCTCTACTTCAACGAGACGCTAGGCAAATATAGTTACACGCTGATCCAAGGGAGCGAACGTGTAATGGGTTGGGACAATGCCGCACATCATCCGGGTCTTGCGAATTTTCCTCATCACGCACATCGCCCCGACGGACGAATTGTTCCATCCAGACTTGGGGGTGATCCCAAAGTCGATCTGGATCAAGTACGCCAAGAGATCGAAACGTTCTTATCTGCGCGCAAACTCCCCGCCGAATGATCACGCGGGCGGAGATTTTTCTCCGCCCGCTTTTGTCATTTGTTCATTCTCAATTTGTCATTGCCTCTGCGCATCCACCACCGCAATCGCCGCCATATTGACGATGTCTTTCACTTCGTCGCCTTGCTGCAAAACGTGAATCGGTTTGCCCATCCCCAGCAAAATCGGCCCGATCGTTTCCGCGTCGCCGAGGCGATGCACGAGTTTGTACGCGACGTTCGCCGCTTCCAAATTCGGAAAGACGAGCACATTCGGCTCGCGCACACGCGCGAACGGATAGCGTTCCTCCAAAATCCGCGTGACGACGGCGGTGTCGGCTTGCATTTCGCCGTCCACCGGCAAATCCGGTCGCCGCGCGCGCACGAGGTCTGCCGCGCGGCGCGCCTTGTCCGCGAATGGATGCGGCGTGCTTCCAAAGTTGGAAAACGACAGCATCGCGACGCGCGGGTCAACGTCGAAATTGCACGCGGCGTCGGACGCGAGGATCGCGATCTCCGCCAAATCTTCCGCGCTCGGATCAATGTTCACCGTCGCGTCGGTGAAGAAAAAGACGCGCTGATCTTTCGTGATGACGATGTACATCCCGGCGACCTTGTTCACGCCCGCGCGCGTTTTCACAATTTGCAAGGCGGGGCGAATCACGTCAGGATAATTGAAATTTAAACCGCTGAGGTACGCGTCCGCGTCGCCCAGATACACCATCATCGGGCCGTAGTGATTGCGCCCGGTCAGAGCACGCCCCGCGCGGTCGCACGTGATCCCTTTGCGCTCGCGCAGCGCAAAGTACGTTTCCACGTAGCGCGCAAAATTCGGCGCGGCGGGTCCGTCCGTCGGCGAAATGATCGTCGGTTGAAAATTAAGCGCGAGCTCTTCGATCCGTTGCGCGATCACCTCGCGCCGCCCGAGCAAAATCGGTAAGCCGATCCCTTCGTCCTGCACTTGGAGCGCGGCGCGAATCACTTTGGGTTCTTCCCCTTCGCCGAACGCGATCCGTTTGGGGTTCGACTTGGCTTTGTTGATGATGATCCGCATCAACTCGCGTCCCTTGCCCAGCCGCGCTTCCAGTTGCTCGCGATATTTCGCGAGATCGATGGTCTTGCGCGCGACGCCGGTCTCCATCGCCGCGCGCGCGACAGCAGGCGTTTCCCACAACAACACGCGCGGATCCACCGGCTTGGGGACGATGTACTCTGGACCAAAACACAGCGCTTCGAGTCCGTACGCTTTGAGCACCGCGTCGGGCACATCTTCTTTGGCGAGCGCGGCAAGTGCGTGCGCCGCCGCGATTTTCATTTCTTCGTTGATCGCTTTCGCGCGCACGTCGAGCGCGCCGCGAAAGATGAACGGAAAGCCCAGTACGTTATTGATCTGATTGGGGTAATCGCTCCGCCCGGTGCCGACAATCGCATCGGGACGCGCGGCTTTGGCAAGATCGTACTTGATTTCCGGATCCGGATTCGCCAGCGCGAAAATCAGCGGCTGGCGCGCCATCGTCTTGACCATCTCCGGCGTCAGCACGTCCGCGACCGACAAACCCAGGAACACGTCCGCGCCGTTGACCGCGTCGGCGAGCGTGCGCGCGTGCGTATCGTTCGCAAAGCGCGCCTTGTACGGATTCATCGCTTCGGTGCGCCCGTTGAAAATGACGCCCCTGGTGTCCACCATCAAAATATTTTCGCGCCGCACGCCGAGCCGGATCCAAAATTCGCCGCACGCGACCGCGCTCGCGCCCGCGCCGTTGATCACGACGCGCACCTGAGCGATTTTCTTGCCGGTGATTTCCAGCGCGTTGAGCAAGCCCGCGCCGGAAATGATCGCGGTGCCGTGCTGATCGTCGTGAAAGACCGGAATGTTCATCTGCGCTTTCAACGTTTCTTCGACCTCGAAACATTCCGGCGCTTTGATGTCTTCGAGATTGATTCCGCCGAACGTCGGCTCCAACGCTTTGACAACCGCGATAATTTCGGCGGGCGTGCGCGCGTTGATCTCGATGTCGAACACGTCAATATCGGCAAAGCGTTTGAAGAGTAGCCCCTTGCCTTCCATCACCGGCTTGGACGCGAGCGCGCCGCGATCGCCCAGACCCAGGATCGCGGTACCGTTCGAGACGACGGCGACCAGGTTGCCTTTCGCGGTGAGTTCGTACGCGGTTTCCGGATCGCGTTCCAGTTCGAGCGTCGCTTCGGCAACACCCGGCGAGTACGCCAGCGAGAGATCGCGCTGGGTTTGCGTGGGCTTGGTCGCGATCACTTCGATCTTGCCGGGGCGTCCCGCGCGATGATAGTCGAGCACTTCTTGTTTTGTGACAGGCATAGCCACCTCAAGGCAGAAGGATGAAGGATGAAGGCGGAAGGAGAAAGAGGCACATTCATCCTTCATCCTTCCGCCTTCATCCTTCGCTATTACACTCCACCCCGCTCATTTTGTCAAGGGGGCGCGTTGACACGCTTGGGGTCTGTGTTATAATCATATCGGCGCGCGAGCGCACACCATTTCATCAAAGGAGATGCGACAATGGCAACCATCAAATTTGGTTCCGCTGAGTGGATCCAAGCCCTGCACAACGAGTTGAACGCCAGTCAGGCGTACGAAGACGCCGCGAAAAACTGGGAAGGCGATTTTTATTTCGTCGTCGAACCCGACGGCGCGCTGACCGAGACCGTGTACTTGTATATGGATCTCTGGCACGGCAAATCGCGTGAAGCGAAACTCGTGACCGACCCCAAAGAGAAAAACCCCGCGTTCGTAATGTCCGGCAAGTACGGCAAATGGAAACTTGTCACGCAAGCCAAACTCGATCCCATTCAAGCGTTGATGACCGGGCAACTCAAACTCAAAGGCAATATGACGATGGTGATGAAAAACGTCAAAGCCGCGCAAGAGATCATCCGCGCCTGCACGCGCATCGAAACCGAGTTTGAGATGTAAAATGAGCCAATGTGCCAATGAACCAATGAGCCAAATGGCAATTGAAGATTTGGCTCATTGGCTCATTGGGTAATTGGTTCATTGGAGGTTACAATGTGGTTCTTCAACAGTCCCCAAGTCGTTTTTGGCGAGGGCGCGCTCGCGTACCTCGCGCAAATTCACGGCGCGCGCGCGTACATCATCACCGACGCGCAAATGGTCGAACTCGGTTTCGTCGAACTCGTGACCGAACAACTCGCGCAAGCAAACATCCAAGCGCGCGTCTTTGATCAAGTCGAACCCGAACCTTCGCTTGACACGGTGCGGCGCGGCGCAGCATTGCTGCGCGAGTACGAACCCGACTGGGTCGTCGGACTCGGCGGCGGCTCACCAATGGACGCGGCGAAAGCGATCTGGGCATTGTACGAATGTCCCGATCTCCAACCCGACTGCATCAACCCACTCGAATATCTCGGACTGGGCAAAAAAGCGCGCCTGATCGAAATCGCGACGACAAGCGGCACCGGCTCCGAAGTGACGTGGGCAACCGTCCTTTCCGATCCGGCGGAAAATCGCAAACTGGGTCTCGGCTCGCGCGAGACGCTCGCGACGATTGCGATCGTCGATCCGGTTTTCGCGCTGAAAATGCCGCCGCGCCTCACTGCCGACACCGGACTCGACGCGCTGACGCACGCGATTGAAGGATACACGTCGAGTTGGCACAATGATTTTTCCGACGGAATGTGTCTCAAAGCGGTTGACCTCGTTTTCAAGTTTCTGCCCAAAGCATACGCCGATGGCAGCGACATTGAAGCGCGCGAAAAGATGCACAACGCCGCAGCGATTGCCGGACTCGGGTTCATCAACTCGCTCGCCGCGCTCGCGCACGCGATGGGACACTCCTTTGGCGGCGCGTTCCACATTCCGCACGGGCGCGCGGTCTCGCTCTTCCTGCCGTACACGATGGAATTCGCGGCGAACGGCGGCAACCAGCGCTACGCCGATCTCGCGCGGTTCATCGGACTGAATGGAAACGACGACGCGCAACTGACGCGCCAATTTATCGCAGCGGTACGCGATCTGCAAACCGGTTTGCAATCGCACACGAACGTTGCGTCGCTCAACATCGCGCGCGATGATTTCACACGCGCAATGCCCACGCTGCTTGATCACGCGGAGAACGACACGTCGATCACCGCGAACTCGCGCGTGCCCGGGCGCGCCGAACTGGAAAAAGTGTTTTGGTACGCGTACGAGGGCAAGCCCGTTGATTTCTAATGAGCCAATTAGCCAATTTACCAATGAGCCAAATTTTGAATTTCCGATTTCTTCTTCACGACTTGGAGAAAGGATGAAAAATGAAACGTGTATCCGAACGCAAAACGAAATATCGCCACGAGAAAACAATCGCGCTGAATGGCTATACTCTGCCAATTCAGATCGAGCCACTCGAAGAAGGTGGCTACCTTGCGCGCAGCCCTGTGTTGCGTGGCTTTCTAGTCGAGGGCGAAACAGTCGAGCAGGTTTTGGAATGGGCGCCCGGCGTTGCGCGCGCGCTCCTTGAAGTGATGCAAGAAAGGGACATTCCACTTCCACGCGAACTGCGAAAAATAAAGTTCCCTCTGGATGTTGAGATTTTGGTGCCTGCCTGATGAATTATCACACGCTCACCAAAAAATTGCGAAAACTTGGATGTGAATTTGTTAGGCAAGGTGTCGGCTCGCACGAAATCTGGTGGAATTCCAGAACTAATCGCGTGACCGCAATCCCTTTTCACGGAAGCAGGGATTTGAAGAAAGGAACGTTGCGCGCTATCCTGCGTGATTTGGACATCACTCCCAATGAACTTGCCAAAGCATAGGAGTTGAAATGATGCATTCATACACCGGCAAACTCTTGATCGTTGACCTGACCACTAGCAAAATCTCCGACGAGCCGCTGAACGAAAACTACGCCGCGCAGTACATCGGCGGCGCGGGACTGGCGGCGCGTTATCTCTACGACGCGATTAACGCGCGCACCGATCCGCTCGGCGCGGACAATCCGTTGATTTTTATGACGGGACCGCTCGCCGCGACTGCCGCGCCAAGTTGCGGACGCTTTGTCGTCGTCGCGCGCTCGCCGTTGACCGGCATCTACGGCGAAGCGACCGGCGGCAACTTTTTCGCGTCCGATCTCAAACTGGCTGGCTACGACGGCATCATCGTGCGCGGCAAATCGCCAACGCCGGTGTACTTGTTGATCCGCGATGGCAAAATCGAACTGCGCGACGCGCAACATTTGCGCGGCAAAACCACATTTGACACCGGCGACGCCATCCGATCAGAGATTGGAGATTCGAGGTTGACCGTCGCGGCAATCGGTCCCGCCGGAGAAAACCTGGTCAAGTACGCGCTCATTCTCGCGACGAACGCGCGCCCCGGCGCGAAGAAAGGAATCGCCGGACGCTGCGGAATGGGCGCGGTGATGGGATCGAAAAACTTGAAAGCGATTGCCGTGCGCGGCGGGACGACTAAAGTCGCGCTGCGCGATCCAGACGCGTTCCAAGCCGCGCTGCGCCCGATTCTCGAAATGTTGCCGGACGATATGTCTACGCAAATGTTCAAATCAGTCGGCACATCGGGTTCGATGGACTATCTCGGCTTGATGGGCGATGTGCCGACGAAATATTGGACGCAAGGCACATTCAATTATGCCGGCATCAGCGGTAACCTGCTCGCCGAAACGATTCTGACCGGACGCGGCTCCTGCCACACCTGTATGATCGGATGCGGGCGCAAAGTCGCGCGCGCCGCCGATCACGATCTGCCGCACGCCGAAGGTCCCGAATACGAAACGCTCGCCGCGTTCGGTTCGCTGATGCTCAACGACAACCTGGGAATGGCGACGTACCTCGGCGCGCAATGCGACGCGCTCGGACTCGATTCGATCACCGCCGGTTCGACGATCGCGTTCGCGATGTTCTTGCGCGAGCAAGGTCTCGTCCCCGCCTCCGCGTTCGATGGGATTGACTTGCGCTGGAACGATCCGCCATTGGTCGAACAAATCGTGACGATGATCGCGCGCCGCGAAGGGCTGGGCGACGCGCTGGCGGAAGGATCGCGGAATTTCGGCGCGCGCTACGGCGTCGAAGGATTCGCGGTGCAAGTCAACGGACTCGAATTGGCGATGCACGATCCGCGCGCGGCAACCGGAATGGCAATCGTCTACGCCACTTCGCCAATTGGCGCGAGTCACAACCAATCGGATTATTTTATGCTGGACATTTCCGGACGCGTGCTCGACGAACTTGGCATCGGCGCGACGGAGCGTTTTGAGAATGTGGGCAAAGGCGCGCCGGTCGCCAAACATCAAGATTGGCGCGCGCTCACGTCGTCGTTCGCGCAATGCCACTTTCCGAATCCGCCGGTCAAAAATATGATCGATCTGCTTGCCGCCGCGACCGGCTATGACATCACGCTTGCCAACGCGCTATCGTACGGCGAACGAATGATGAATTTGAAACGCGCGCTCAATTTGAAACTCGGTTACAACGCGCGCGCCAGCGAAAAATTGCCGGAGCTGTTGTTGCGCCCGCTTGCGGATAGCGGCAGCGAAGGACATCTCCCCGAACCCGAACCGATGTTGCGCGAGTATTACGCGCATCGCGACTGGGAGTGGGAGACCGGCAAGCCGCGCCGCGAAAAGTTGATCGCGTTGGGGATGCCGGAGATCGCGCGCGATGTGTGGGAATGAAAAGGAGTCAGTTCTTCCAGATTTTCAAGACCCGGAAGGGCTGGGGGGAGATTGAGAGATGAGTAACCGACCTCTTTATGCGCGTTTCTACAAATGCGACTTGCACATGCACACCCCCTTGGATCCTTGCTGGCGCGACGAGTCAACACGCTTGCGGCATGATGACTCCGAAGAGCGCAAGCGCGAGGTGGCGCGTCTGTATCTCAAGGCGTGTCATGGGGTTGGACTTGAAGTCATTGCAATCACTGATCATAACTTCGCGCCCAACGCTGAACGATCTTTTATCAAATGGCTGCGCGAGCAAAATGACAGCGTGGCTAACGAGATGAAGCGAGAACCGTTGATTATCTTTCCCGGCTTTGAGTTGGAAGCGGATGTGGGGAAGGGTTGCCATGTTCTTTGTCTATTTCCGCCGGAAACGGCTCTTGATGTTGTGGATAGTCGGTTGACGGCCTTCGGTCTACCACCAGACAAACGATTCGAGAATGGTCAACCCAGACAATCCACCAACCGTTTGCCGGACATTTTACAGGTCGTCCAGCATGATTCGCATTGTACAGGGATTGTGATTGCTCCACATCCAACTGCAGTGAAAGGACTATTCGATAGTGATCAGATTTCGGAATGGCTACAACGAGAAGAATTCCTAAATCCAGATTTGTTATGCCTTGAGGTGCCAAAACCACCTGCGGAGATGTCTTCAGGTTGGCAACGGCTTTTGCGCGGTGGTGAAGGGTGTATTCCAGATTGGATGCGTCAACGTCCCCTTGCCTACGTGATGTCTTCAGATTGTTATCGCCTCCAGAAGGATGCGGTTGAGCCGGGCAACTATATCGGCTTTCGACATACTTGGATTAAGATGAGCCACCCATCTATCGAGTCACTGCGCCAAGCATTTCTGGATCGCGGTTCGCGTATCCGTTTTGGCTTGGCGTGTCCTGATGATCAATACACGTATCCGAGGATTCATCGGGTGATGGTACGGGGAGGCGCATTCCTGCGGCAGATGGAGGAGATTCACTGGAGTCCTAACTTGAATTGCTTGATCGGCTCGCGCGGAACTGGCAAGTCCACTTTGCTGGATTACATGCGCGTGGCACTAGATCGCCTACGAGAAGAAGATTCGCCGCCTTCGCTTCGCAAAGAAGTGGAAGGCCGTGTCAGAGACACTACAGGTTCAACCGTCTGTGTAGAGGTGGACCTGGAGACCCAGGGAGGAAGTTACCACGTGGTATACACCGGCGAAGGTGGTGGCAAGCGGCAGGTCTTCCCGACTGGGGCAACAGAATCCGATCCCCAACTTGATGTGCGCGCCCTGTTCCCCTGTCGCATCCTCTCGCAACGGGAGATTGACCATATCGTAGGTCAGCGAGATCGCGTGGCACTGCACAAGCTCCTGAATGATTTTATTCATCGCGAATTGAGTGATCTGGAACGAGAGGAACAAGGCCTGCAAGGCAAGATCAACCAGATTGAAGCGGCTTTGGCTACCAAGTCGGAGAACCAGAAGCGCCGCACTGTGCTTGAAACCGAACGGCGTGACTTGGAAAACCGGTTGGAGAGCCAAAAACGTTTGAGCGAATTGCTTCCACATTGGCAAACGGTTGAGACCGAACGGGATTTCTTTGAGCGGCTTTTCAAAGAATGTGAAGAAGTCATCACACTCTGGCGTGAACGGTTGGAGGAATTGGAACTCAAATCTACCTTGCTTACGGAGGACTTGCACAAAACTCCCAATGCCGGGCTTGTCGCTGATGCCGCACAGACAGCAGATGTTGCCGTACAAAAACTACGGGCGGCTGTAGAGACCGCTATCAGTACCTTTGAGCAAGCCACCTGCGTCAACGATTCATCGCTACGGGTACTGTATCGAGAACGATGGCAGCCGCTTTTCGAGCAAATCCGACAGCAATTTGAAGCAGAGCAGGAACGAGCGAGAGCAAAGGACGCCAGTGTTCAGGCAATCGCGGAAATCCCTCAACGGCTGCTGGGACTCCGGGCTGAACTCTCCGCGCTGGATCGGGAGCGCGTGGAAATTGAGCAATTGGAAGGCGAGCGGCGAGTTGCTCTATCTGCGCTACGCCAGGTGTGGCATAGACAGACTGAAACCCGCCAGCGTAAGGCAGAGGAACTGATGGAACGATTGCGTCCTCACCCGGGAGGAAAACCGTATGTGGAAATCCGCGTAGAACACCAAGCTGATCGTGATGAAATCGTGAAGAGGTTAACCGACAGGATTCCTGACAAGCGCAGACTGGATAGGGACGATATTAAGGAACTAGTAGAGCGGCTCGCAAGCGAAGTGCCTGACGGTTCACGGTCTACATTGATGGAGCGTTTTATTACCGAGGTGCGCGCAGGCGTGGATGGACGCATCCTAGAGAAAACCCTCCCGGATCGCCGGCGAGAAGTTCTTTTGAGCGCTTTCCCTGCATCACAATTGCGACTGTTGGAGACCGAACGGATTCCCGACTACGTGATGTACTTTGTGTATCGTCAGGATGGTACATTGGCTGGACCGATTGATAAGGTATCGGCCGGACAACAAGGCACAGCCATCTTGAATCTGCTACTTGCGGCGGGGCAGGAGCCACTGATAGTCGACACTCCGGAAGAAGGGCTAGACAACGAAGGAGTGTATGCCGAACTTGTGCCTCTGTTCCGCCGCGAGAAGGAGAAACGCCAGATTATCATTGTCACCCACAATGCCAACCTGCCAGTCAACGCCGATGCTGAAGGAATCGTGGCTTTGGAAGCGGCAGGCTTCGTGCCTGACGACGTGCTGAAAAATATCGTGGACAATTCCGGACAATCCTTGAATCAGGATCAACAACGACACCTGGGCGAGTTGATCCGCTGGTCAGACTGGGAAACGAAGGTGGCTCACTATCTGAGAGATAGCCAGGGTTGGCTTCAAACAGTTACCGAAAAAGTAGTGCGGGAAATCGGCAACGCGCGACAAGCGGAGGGACGGGTGAAAGTGATGGTGGGACCAACTGGGGCACACGAGGTAGCCGTAGGCGCGCTTGATACTCCTTCTGTCAAACGTGCAGTGCAGGATATTATGGAAGGTTCCGAAGAGGCGTTCCGCCGCCGTCGTGAAAAATACGGGTTCTGAAAGCGAGGTCAGTATCTATGTACGACTCTATCTCTGAACTGATGAGTGAGATTGCTGCCGGTGAAGACATGTACCTCGAACTGAAAGAGGCGGTTTTCAGGGATCATGCCCCACAGTTTGCGGGTGAGGACGCGCGCGCGCCTGAGGCGATTGCCCAAGTGCTGTGTTCGTTGGCTAACGCCGAGGGTGGCGTGGTGATCTTTGGCGTCAACAAACGCCGGGAAGTAATCGGTGTCCGCCCGGACAGGATGGATGATCTAGAACAGTGGGTGGTCAATGTCGCCCAACGCAATTGCGAGCCACCAATATACATTGTCCCAGATCGCAAATTTTTGCCTGACTCTAAGAGCACAGATCAGCTTTGCTTAAAGGTGGATGTGCCAAAGAGTCTTTACGCTCATCGGACGTCGGGAGGACATTGGATGACGCGCATCGGTTCGCACCGCGCCGATTTGCGCCCCGAGCAACTAGCACGCCTTTTGGAGCGTCGTCGCATCGGTGAGCCATTCGAGGAGCGCCCTATTCAAACTGCCACCTTGGACGCGCTTGACCTCCAACTCTTTGAAGACTATTGCCGCCGCCGGTTCGGTCCGGATGAAGAATCGGCTCAGGCAGATATCGCGACTCGCCTAGTAAATCTAAAACTGGCAGAACGTTTGGAAGGCGGAGCAGTCGCACCAACTGTGGTCGGATTACTTTTGTTTGGACGGAAGCCCATCCCTCGCCATCTACCGGGAGCATTTGTAGACTGCGCGTGTTATCGAGGAGAATTCGCGGACGCCAATCAACAAGTAGATGCCAAGTCGTTTCACGGACCTCTGCCAGAACAGATCGTTGATGCAGTTCGTTTTGTGGAAAAGTGGATGCCAGTGTCTGCCGAAAAAACTTATGAGGGGCGCAGAGACATGCTACCCTTTCCTCTCCGCGCTGTCCACGAGGCAATCGTTAATGCCGTTGTCCACCGAGATTATCAACTCTATGGTTCGAATGTTCGCGTCTTCCTTTTCGCGAATCGCTTGGAAATCTCCAACCCTGGTGGCTTGCACAATACAATCCGTCCTGAAAATCTCTTCGCCGGTTGCCTTTACCGCCGCAATCAATTCTTATGCGGATTTTTGCGTGACTATGAGAGCCCAATCACCGGGCGCGCGCTGATGGAGTCGCGGGGAGAAGGCTTTCGCATGATGGTGCGCGAGACGAGGCGCATTGGCGGCGATGTAGAAGTTGTCGCACTCCAAGACGCTGTGACTGTTACGTTGAAAAAAGGACATTTGTCGAATTAGTAAAATCCGTCCTACCTGTGGTAAAATAGACATCCGAATCCAATGAAAATCACATTCTACGGCGCCGCGCGCACGACGACCGGCTCGATGCACCTGATTGAAACCGACCGCCAACGCATCCTGCTCGATTGCGGTTTGTATCAGGGACGCCGAGCCGAAGCGTTCGAACGCAATGCCAACCTGCCGTTCGATCCCAAGTCCATCACGCACGTCATTCTCTCGCACGCCCACATCGATCACTCCGGTAATTTGCCGACGCTCGTCAAGCGCGGTTATTCCGGCGAGATCAATTGCACGCCTGCCACACTCGATCTAGCGACCTTGATGTTGCGCGATAGCGCGCGCATCCAGGAACAAGACGCCGCCTACCTCAACCAAAAAACCTCGCGGCGCGGTCAGCCGCCAGTCGAACCGCTGTACACCACCGCAGACGCCGAAGCCGCGCTCCAACGCTTGGTCGGACACGCATACGATCAATGGTTCCAGCTCGACGGCGGCGGACGCGTGATCCTGCGCGATGCCGGACACATTCTCGGCTCCGCGATCACCATCTTGGAATTGCAAGACCGGGGACGCACGCTCCGCGTCGGCTATAGCGGCGACCTGGGACGCTGCGGCGCGCCGATCCTGCGCGATCCGGAACGCGTCACCGGACTCGATTATTTGATCATCGAAAGCACGTACGGCAACCGCGAGCATCCCTCGTTCGAGCAAGCCGCGCACGAGTTAGCCGAGGCGGTGCGCGACACGATTGCGCGCGGCGGCAAGGTGATCATTCCGGTCTTTGCCGTCGGGCGCACGCAAGAATTGTTGCACTATCTCCATCGGCAAACCGAATCCGGCGAAATTCCGCGCGTGCCGGTCTTTGTGGATTCGCCGCTGGCGATTGACGCGACCGACGTTTTTCGTCTGCACCTGGAATGTTTCGACGACGAGACGCGCCAGCAGTTGCTCGCGCACGACGATCCGTTTGGGTTTGGCGGATTGAAATACACGCGCGCGGTGGACGAGTCGCGCGCGATCAACGCTCTAAAAACCCCGGCGATCATTCTCTCGGCGAGCGGAATGTGCGAAGCCGGACGCGTGCTCCATCACTTGAAACACAACATCGAAGACGCGCGCAGCACGATCTTGTTCGTCGGCTATCAAGCCGAGAACACGCTGGGACGGCGCTTGGTGGACGGCGTCAAGCGCGTCAAGATTTTTGGCGACGAATTCGCCGTACGCGCGCAGATTCGGATCGCGGACGGTTTCAGCGCGCACGCGGACCGGAACGAGCTGCTCGCGTGGATCGCGCCGCTGCGCGACACGCTGCGCCAGGTGTTCATAGTACACGGCGACGAAGCGCGCACCCAATCCTTCGCCGACGCGGCGCGGCGGGTGGGAAATTTCGCCGTGACGATCCCCGTCGCGCGCCAGACCATCCAAGTGTGAGGAATGATTTATGCCAATGACGTTTGAAGAAGCAGAATCGAAATTTCGGCAACTCCAAGCGCGCGTCCAGCGCGGCGAAGCGATCAGTCGCGCCGAGTACGAAGAAGAAGTCGGCAAACTCGCGGTGCAGGATCGCAACGGCACGCTGTGGGAAATCAATCCGCGCACCGGCAAGTGGATGTACTTTGACGGCGCGGAATGGGTTTCCGGCGCGCCGCCCGGTCACGACACTTCGACCGTCATTCCGGTCCCGAAAGAAATTGCGACGGCGAAAGAACCGTCGCCGCCAACCACTCCACCGCCGGTCACGCCCGCGCGTCCGCCCACGCCGACGACGGAACCGCCGCCGTTCATGCGCGCCGAAACCAAAGCCAAGCCGGTTGCGCGCGCCAAAACGCCGCCGCCGGTGGGCGAACGCCCTCCACGCACGAGTCCACTCGGCGGACGCAATCGCGAATGGATCCCGCTGGCGATCGGCGCGGTCGTCTTGCTGTTTTGCGCGGTGATGTTATTCGTAACGGCGCAATTCGTTCTGCCCATCGTCAGTCCCAAGCCGACGCCGACGCGTACGCTCGCGCTCGCGCGTCCGACGACCGTCTTGCCGCCCGCCACCACGATGCCGACGTCAACGCCGGTCCCGCCGACGCCCGCGCCGGTGATCGCCAAAGTGACGGCGGCAACGCTGAACGTGCGCGCCGAGCCGAACAGCAAATCCGCGCGCGTCAGCGTATTGCGGCGCGACAACCAGGTTACGTTTCTGGCGCAAACCAAAGGGGAAGTGATTGAAGGGGAAGACACATGGTATCAGATCAATCTTCCCAACTCGACGCAAAAGGGCTGGGTCTTTTTCGGCAAGAACTTTCAAATCGTCAGCGGCGATCCCAAGACCTTGCCGCCGCCCAAACCCTAGCGCGTCAACCGAAAATCAAAAACCAGGTTTCACCGAGAAACCTGGTTTTTCATTCGCGCTCGCCGGTCACGCACACCTGATCGCGTCCGCGCGCTTTGGCGCGATAGAGCGCGGCGTCCGCCCGATCGATCAGCGTCGCCTCGTCGGCGGCGTGCGTCGGAAAGACCGCGATGCCTTGACTGATCGTCGGCGGCGGGATCGCCTGTCCCTCTTTTTGTCCCAACGATGCAACCACCAACGTTTGGCGGATCCGATCCGCCACGCGGCGCGCTTGGGCTTGATCGGTCTTCAAGAGCGCGATGCCAAATTCTTCACCGCCCCAGCGCCCCACCAGGTCGGTATCGTGAATATGCGCGCGAATCGCCTGCACGATCATTTCCAGCACCCGGTCGCCGATCACGTGCCCATACGTATCGTTGTACTCTTTGAAGAAATCAATGTCGAGCATAATCAGCGCGAGCGATACCTGGTTCTGCCGCGCGCGTTCGACTTCTTCGGACAAGCGTTGCAAGAAATAACTGTGGTTGTACACCTGGGTCAAACTATCGCGCCGCGCTTGTTCCTGCAACTGGCGGTACAAACGCGCATTCACCAACGCGATCGCGGTTTGGTTGGCAAAGGTGCGCAAGATATTTTTTTCGATTTCGCCAAAAACGTGCGGCTCGGCATAGTTGACGTACAGCACGCCCAGCATTTCTCCGCCGTGCTGAATCGGCAAACACGCGACGGCGCGAAAGCCCCACGCTTTACTGAGCGGGTTGATGTTCTCCGCCAATTCCACATCTTCCACAAACCGCGCTTCGCCCGAACGCGCGACGGACATTCCCAGACCGCTGGGGCGAAACGGCGTCTGGCGCGCCGTCTCCGGCACGCCCAGCGTGGCGGTGTACTCCAGCGCGCCGGTCGCCGGATTCAACAACGCAATCGTCGCCATCGGCGCGTTCAATGCCTGGGCAAGCGCATCGATCACGCGCGCCGGAATTTCGTCCGCGTCCGATTGCGCGGCGAGTTGCGTGCTGATCGCGTACAAACGCGTCACGTGTTGCAGCGTCGTTTGCGCGTCGTGATAGAGTTGCGCGTTCTCCACCGCCGTCGCGGCTTGCCCCGCCAGCACGCCCAGCAGGCGCGCGTCTTTTGCGCCGAACGCGTGCTGGAGATGATTCGCCGCGAAGATCACGCCGATCGGGCGGCGGTGGCGCATCATACGCGCGGCGACGACTTGGCGCGCGCCGACGCGCTGCGCCAGCGCGCGAAACGGTTCCGGCAAATCCGCCAAATCGTTCGAGAGAAAAAAGTCGCGCTCGTCCACGTTCCAGATCGTATCGGCGCGCGCGTCTACGGCGATGACAAAGTTGCGAATTTGTTCGTCGCTCAAGCCATAACCCGGCGGCAGACCGCTCAAGCGCGAGTGCGTTTCGTCGTAGCGCGCCACGAAACATATTTCCGCGTCGAGCAATCCGGCGATCCGTTGCGTCACCTGGCGGAACGTCGTCGGCCGATCGTCCAACGTATCGAACGCTTTGGCGATTTCCGCCAAACCCGCCAACTCGGCTTGCCGCCGCGCGCCGTCGCGGCGCTGCACTTCGGCTTGCGCGGCAACCGCGCGCCAGCGCTCGATCAAATTTTGCGCGAGGAGCGAGACGAGCAGCGCGGTGAGAAAGTAAACGATCACGCGGTAAAAACCGCTGACGCCGACGCTCACCGGATCGCCCGCGCGCAACACGACGCCGAAATGCAACGCGCTGGCGAGCGCGGCGGCGAACAGCGCGACGCGATAATCCGCCAGCACCGCGACCGTGACGATGATGATCCCGTACAACGCGGACAGATCGATCGGATAGACGATGCTTTCGGCAAACGCAATCGCGCTATAGTACGCCAGCGTCGTCAAATAGAAAATCCACGTGCGCTGCCACAGGCGCGGCAAAATATAACGATGGAGCAGAAAGGTGAACAGACCAAAGAGGATGATCAGCGCGGTCAGCACTTGGCGGGACGCGTCCGGCAGAGAGACAAATTGAACCAGCAGCAAACTGCCGATCAGGAGGATCACAGTTGCCCAACTGAGCAAGCGGAAAATCAGTTCGGGGTATTGCAGGTAACGCATTTCACATCACCGCGATCGCGCGCGCCCGATCGCCAACGCGAATAGTATAACCCCAAACGCGCAGAACGCCAAACGCGCTTGCGCGTGGCGTAAGGTTTGTCAAGCGGCGGCAACCGATGATTAGGGTTTTGTCATTTCGAGGAGGCGATCTGTGCCGACGAGAAATCTCGGCTGCCCGCGCGGAGATTTCTCGCTCCGCTCGCAATGACACAGTGGCTCGACTTTGACAAAGCCCTAACCGATGATTTGAAATTCCAACTTTACTAAACCCGCGCTTTCGCATATAATACCGCCGTGCCTCAGAAACGCGATTATTACGAATTGCTCGGCGTGAGCCGTAACGCGAACGACGACGAGATCAAAAAATCGTTCCGCCGCCTCGCCAAGCAATATCATCCCGACGCCAGTCCTGACGATCCGAACGCCGCCGAAAAATTCAAAGAGATCGGCGAAGCGTACCAGGTGTTGTCCGATCCGGAAAAGCGGCAGTTGTACGATCGCTACGGTCACAATCCGCCGCAGGGCTTTGGCGATTTCACCGGCTTTGGCGGCTTTGCCGACATCTTCGAAGAGTTTCTCGGTTTTGGCGGCGCGCGCGCGGCGGCGCGACGCGGTCCGCAACCGGGCGCGCATCTCAAGTACAGTTTGACGATCTCGTTCGAAGAATCGGTTTTTGGGATCGAAAAAGATTTGGAGATTCCGCGCCTGGAAACCTGCTCGAATTGTCGCGGCAGCGGCGCAGAGCCCGGCACCTCGCCGATTCGCTGTCCGCAATGCGGCGGTACCGGCGAAGTGCGCCGCGCGACGCAATCCATTTTCGGATCGTTCGTCAACGTGACGCCTTGCCCGCGCTGTGAAGGCGAAGGCGAAGTGGTGTCAACGCCCTGCGCGATGTGCAAAGGACAAAAACGTTTGCAGATCACGCGCAAACTGCGCGTCAGTGTTCCGGCCGGCATTGACGACGGAATGCAGATTCGATTGGCGGGCGAAGGGGAGCACGGTGTGCGCGGCGGACCGGCGGGCAATCTCTACGTCGTCGTCAACGTAAAAAAACATCCGCTCTTCCAGCGCGACGGCAACGATCTGCTGATGGAACTGCCGATCAACATCGTCCAAGCCGCGCTCGGCGATCAACTGCAAGTGCCGACACTGAACGGCGATGTCGCGTTCACGATTCCGCCCGGCACCCAGCACGGTCAAGCGTTTCGAATCAAGGACGCGGGCGTGCCGTTCCTTCGGCGCAACGGACGCGGCGATCTGATCGTCACGACCCAGGTCGTCGTCCCCAAAAAATTGAACGAGCAACAAAAAGCGTTACTGCGCGAACTCGCGCGCTCGCTCGGCAAAGAACCGATTGCGCCGAAAAGCGTGCTGGATAAAATGAAAGACGCGTTCAAGTGACAAGGGACAAGTGACAAGGGAGAAAAAACGTGAAACGTATGACATCCCTTGTCACTTGCCACATGTCACATGTCACATGTCACTTTCCATGAATTGGCTTGAACTCTCCATCCAAACCGACGCGGAAGGCGCGGAAGCCGCTGCCGCATTGTTGAACGAAATGGTCGAAACCGGCGCGGCAATCGAACAGAC
>VGOB01000077.1 GCA_016865935.1 Chloroflexota bacterium
AAGGCGTGGGTATGCGCTGGAGCGAGGACGGTTTCAATCATCTGTTGCATCTACGGCTCGCTTGGGTCAATGGGCGCTTCGATGCCTTGTTTGCATCCGAGCCCTCCCCCAATTGGTAGATGCGCCCCATGGTAACTCAATCCTGTGCGCAAAGGACGACGTTGCGGCTTTTCGACTACGCCCTCATCCACTTGGATGCGATAGTCCAATTCATTGGTGGTCGGATCGCGCAGCGCGATGAAAAACGCGTCGCAAGATAACGCCGTGGTGATCTCGCGATAGATCACCTGGAGCAGATCATCCAGCCGCGCCGGTTGATTGAGCGCGCTGGCGAGGCGATTGAGAATCGCCAACTGATCGGCGCGATGCTGGGTTTCCGAGGTCAAACGCACGCGTTTGATCGCCAGCGCAACCTGGTTGGCAAACAAGGAGAGCAAATTGATTTCGCGTTCGGAGAACGGACGCGTCGTGCGATATTCGAGGAAAAAGACTCCCAGGTTGACCGGCTGCGAAAGCAAGGGCAGGGCGACGTTGGTTTTTACACCCCTTGCGCGTGAGAGAGGATGCAAACCTTGCGGATCGTCTATGACGGTTGGCTTTTGAGTGCGCCAAAGTTGCGCCGCCAAACCATCGGCGCGCGGAACCAAGCGCGCGTATTCAGCCGAATCGATCCCAACGCAATGCGTGAATTCGCGTTCTCCCTGCGGATCGACCAGGTGGAGCCACACGGTATCCGCCGCAAAACTATCGCGCAAAATCTGGGGCGCCAGTTCCGCGATCGCTTGAACGGTCGTCGCGGTCAACATCTGGCTGCTCAAATTGTAGAGGCGCGTCAAAATCAACAGCGACGCTTGCGCCTCGTCGAACAGGCGCGCGTTTTCCAATGCGATCGCGGCTTGATTGGCAAACAGCGCGAGGGTCCGTTCCGCTTCCGGCGCAAACGCATTCGCCTGCGCGCTCAACACGCCCAAGACGCCCAGCAAGTTCTGCTCGCGCTCGATCGGCGTCCATAATCCTGAACACATTCGCGGATTGATCGCCACATAGCGCGGATCGGCGGACATCTCCGGGAGATTGAGCGGGAGACGATGCGTTGCCACCCAACCCGGAATCGTTGTTTCGTCGTTGACGCTTGAGTGTAAGGCGCGCCAGCGCGCTTGCTGCTCGGCGTCGTAGCCCAGGCAGAACGCCGGATCGAGCGCGCCGCGCGCGGGATCGAATTGGAAGAACAAAACGCAATCGGCTTTGAGCACGCGCTGCACGATCTTGAGCAGATATTCCAGTTGGGCGGACGGCTCCAAAATGCTGTTGAGCGCCAAGCCCGCGTCGTACACCAGAGTCAATTGCTCTGCGCGCGCGCGCGTCTCTTGCAGCAAGCGCGTGTTATGCACGGCGGCTGCCACCTGACCGGCGAACAAGGTCAGCAAGCGCGTCTCCTCGTCCGTGAATTGCCGCGTCGTCTCGCCCAGTTCCGTCACGCTCAACACGCCGATCAATTCGCCGCGATGCAAGAGCGGCACTTGCATTACGGCGGTGACGGGAATCTGTTCCATTTGCGCCGAGCGGTGTTCCCAGTGTCTATAATCGTTGATAATGAGCGGTTGCTGGGTCTGCGCGACGCGCCCCGCCACTCCTTCGCCTAATTGCCAGCGCGATCCAAGCGGCACGTCCACCGATTGACCGCGTTGCACGACCAGTTCCAGATCGCGACGATGCGCGTCGTAGAGGAACAGCGCGCCGTGCGCGACGCCGAGCAAGCGGATCGCGCGCGCGACGATCGTTTCGAGCAAGGTCGGCAAATCTTGCTGCACGGCGATCTCGCGCGCGGTTTCGGACAAGGCGGCAAAGTGATTCGCGCGCGTTTCGGTTTCCGTGAGCAGGCGCGCGTTTTCAATCGCGTTGACGCACTGCTGCGCGACCGCCTGCAAGAACGCGATTTCCGAAGGCGCAAAATGGCGCGGCTGCCGATGCCACAACACGATGCCGCCGGTAATGTGATCGTCGCGCAGCATCGGCACGGCAAGGATCGCGCGAATGCCTTCGGTGCGAATGAATGCGCTTGACGCGTACTCGGAGTCGGTGGAAATGTCCGGCACTTGAATCGGCTGGCGTTCGACGACCGCGCGCCCCAGCGCGCCTTCGCCGGGTCGAATGCCGACGGTATTGACCGACGCGATAAACGCGGCACTGACGCCGTGCCCGACTGCCAAGCGAAAAATCCCGGACGCGTCCGGAACATAGACGCCGCCCGCGTCCGTTTGCGCCAATTCCGTCGTGGTGCGCGCGATCACGCTCAGCACCTGGGTCAGATCGGACACCGAAGTCACCTGGCGGCTCAGTTGCGTAATCGCGGCGAATTCTTCCGCTTGCTGACGCAATGCTTCGACCGCGTTCTTTTGTTCGGCGGCGCGCTGTTGCAACGTCGCCGCCATTTGATCGAAGGTACGCGCCAGCTCGCTCAATTCACTCGCGCCATAAATTTGTTCCGTGCGCGCGCTCAAATCTCCGGCGGCAATCTGGCGCGTGGCGCGCAGCATCGCGCGGACGCGCCGCGCGATAAACCAATCGCCGTACAGCCACGCCGCGCTGAGCGCCAAAATCGTGACGAGGATCAACAGCGTGACATCGCGCCGCGCCAGTTGGTCAATGTCCGCGTACACGAGGTGAACCGGAATCCCAACGCCAAGGTACCCTTCGAGACTGAGCGGAGCAAAGGTGTAGAGACGCGTCACGCCATCGGCGTCTGGAATCTCGGCGATGCGTTGATCGTCGGACGCGCTAGCCCAGCGCGCGATCTGATCGGACGCGAGGGCGCGCATTGCCAGAACGCGCCAATCCGGATAACGAATGCCCAGCGCGTTGTCGCGTTCGACCAAAACGAGGACGCTCTCGGGCGGCATTTTTTGCGCGTCGGCGAATCCGCGCAACCAGGTTTGATTGAGCGAAGCAAAGACCGCGCCTTGAACGTGCGACGTATCGTCTACGACGGGCAACGCGATGTTGATCGCCGGAGCATCGGCGATCACGCCGATTTCAAAGTCGCCCAGGGCGACGTTGGCAGATTGCAACACGCGCGCAAAGTAGGGGCGCGCGCGCAAGTTGAGCGGCTGGCTCGGCATCACGGCGGCGCACACAACCTCGCCCTGTGCGTCGATCAAACCCAGGTTGGAATAGATCGCGCTGTGCTTGAGCAGTTCGGTGAACAGAACGGAGCAGGGGATTGGGTCCGGCTCGCGCGCGGCTTGAAGTTGCGCCAGCGGCAAGAGAAGTTGATGCGCCGCGCCGATCAATTCGCGCTGATCGATCACGGCGCGCCGGGCAATTTCGAGCGCGCGGGCTTGCGCCGCGCGCGCGCTCTGTTGCCGTTGCGCGTACCGATCGTAAAACGCGAGACCGAATACCGGCAGCAGCGCTAACAAAACGAGCAGGAGCAGGCGAACTTGCAGACTGGATAACAGTTTCTTCATCGCGCGAATCACTTTTCAAACGACCAGCGGAGGCATCATCGCCCCACAGGAGCCAGTTGCATCATAGCGCGAATTGGCAATCCCGTCAAAAGCGGTTTCACAGTTGGTGCCAAGTCTATTGACTTGCCAACCGACCTAACCCCCAGCCCCTTCCCTCGCAGGGAAGGGCAGCAACTTTCCCCCTTTCCTCGTAGGGGGCAGGGGGATAGGTCGGCGCGATTTTGCACCAGCCCTGAAAGCGGTTTGCCCCCGACTTGACACGCGCCGCAATCCGCGCTAGGATCGAGCCAGATGAACACGGGAGGCAAAACCCTGGAACCCAACGAACTGGCGCATTTCATTCTCGATCTGATTTCCGACAAAAAAGGCGCGGACATTTTGCTGTTGGATACGCGCCCGGTCTCTTTCATCGCCGATTATTTCATCATTGCAACCACAGACAACGAACGGCAGATGAAAGCGATTGCGGACGACATTCAAAAGCAATTGAAGAAACATTCTCTTTTGCCGCTGGGCGTCGAAGGGACGCCGCCGTCCGGCTGGATGTTGCTGGATTACAATGGCGTGCTCATCCATCTCTTCAGCCCGGCGATGCGCGATTTTTATCGGCTGGAACAATTGTGGGAACGCGCGCCCGTCATCGTGCGAATGCAGTGATCGGCGGATCGCAGATCGCGCATAGCGGATGGCATTGAAAACGACGCGGAATTTTCCGCGTCGTCCTTATTCCAACTTTTGATCTCTGACCTCTGATCTCTGGCTCCCCTATTCATTCACCCAACGATCCAGGTCGCGCGTGTACGCCGTCAACTCCTCCGGTTTGAACCACAGCGCGATTTCCTTCTGCGCGGTTTCGGGCGCGTCAGACGCGTGGATCAGGTTGCGCAACCCCATCAACGCCAAGTCGCCGCGAATCGTCCCGGCGGCGGCTTCCCAGGGTCGCGTCGCGCCGACCATCGCGCGCACGACGCCGATCGCTTCGTGACCTTCCAACACCAAGACGACGACCGGGCTCGCACTGATGTAACTCACCAGCCCCTCGTAAAAGAATTTGCCTTGATGCACCGCGTAATGTTTTTCCGCGAGCGCGCGGCTCACCTGCAGCATTTTCAGCGCGACGATTTTCAAGCCGCGCTCTTCGAACCGCGCCAGGATTTTGCCGACCAGTCCGCGTTGCACGCCGTCCGGCTTGACGATGACGAGTGTTTGTTGCAAGAATTCCTCCGAATGAAATAGAATTAAACCGGCTACGCCACGCGCCCCAGCACAAACCGATATTCCTCCAACGCTTCCGCCAGGCGATCGGCGCGCGTGTACGCGTCTCCCAAAATCCGATGCGCATCGAGCGGGACGCCGGGTTGTTTCGCCAGCGCTTCCAAATCGGCGATGACCTGATTGATCAGGCGCGGCGCTTTTTGCACGATGTAATCGTACTCGCCGAGCGCTTCCTGGAATTGATTCGCGTCGCGGTACGCGCGCGCGAGGATCAAATGCGAATCGCCGCGCGTCGCCGGTTTGCGCTTGGGCGCGCTGGGACGCGGTTCGGCGCGCGCGACAGGCGCGGGCTCGCGCGGCTTGACTTCCGGTTCCGGCGCGGGTTCTTTCGCCGTGAGTTGATCGAGCCACGCCGGGGTTTCTTCGACGCGCGGCTTGACTTCCGGTTCCGGCGCGGGTTCTTTCGCCGTGAGTTGATCGAGCCACGCCGGGGTTTCTTCGACGCGCGGCGTGGCTGCCGGTTCCGGCGCGGGTTCGGTTTCGGCTTTCGCGGTCAGTTGACTCAACCACTCTGGAATTTCTTCGGCGCGCGCGTCGCGTTCAGGTTGCGGCGTGACAATTTCCTCAACGCGTTTTTCTTCCGCGATCCAAGTCGGCAAGGTAGGCGCTTGTTCTGTGGCCGTTTCCTCTTTCGCCACAGGCGACGCTGCGGCTTCCGTCGCGGCTTGGATTTCTTCGATCCACGCGGGCGTCGGCGGCGCGGCTTGCTCCGTTTTCGATTCCGCGCGGATCCACTCCGGTAATTCGCTTTCCGATTCCGTTGGCAATGCCGGAGAAACTTGTTCCGCCGAAGCTTCGCGCGCCTCGCGCAATTGGGCTAACCAATCCGGCGTTTCCGTCGTTTCGACCACAGGTTCAGGCAGAGGTTCTACAATTTGCGACGATTCAGGTCCTTCCGCACGCGCGTCCGCGATCGGTTCGAGCGACGCAGTTTTTTCTGCGACGATTTCCGGCATCGGCGTGAGCAACCACGGCGGCAATGTCGTGTCCAACACCGGCGGCTTGAACGCCGACTGATCCAACTCTGCTAGTTCGCGCCGCGTTTCGCTGGAAACGTCAAATGATCGCTCAGCGGCGATCGTTTCCGCCGGAGTTGTAACTTGGAGCGATGGCAACGGCGCCGGCGCGCCTTCGGCGTAACGCGGGACGCGCGCATTCGCCAGCGGCAGCGGCGAGCGCGCGCCAAAAATTCGTTGCGCGATTTGATTCGTCGGATCGAGTGATTGCGCGCGTTGGAGATACTGTTCGCTCTCCGTCAAGCCGGTTTCTTTCCACACCGCGCCCAGAATCAAATTCGCTTTGAGGCAGTACGGCAAGGGCTTGAGGAGCGCCTGCGCGACATCGGCGGCTTGGCGCAATTGCCCGACGCGCCACAACGTTTCCGCGAGCGCGACGCGCGCGTCAAAGCGCGCCTCACTTGCCGCGATCACCGCGTTCAATTCCTGGATCGCTTGCGCGAACAAGCCCTCTTGCACGTACAAGCGCGCGAGCGCGCCGGGCGTCAACTTGAGACGCGCGCGCGGTCGTCCGTCCAATTCGTGATAAAGGCGATGCAATTCGTTGTGCAGTTCGATGTTGCTGGGCGCGAGTTCGTACGCGCGCTCCATATGCCACGTCGCCTCCGCCACCAAATGTTCCTGCTCCAGGATCACCGCGAGTCCGGCGTACGCGACCACACTCTCCGGATCGGCGCTGAGGACGCGGCGAAATAATTCCTTCGCATCGTCCTGTTTACCTTTTTCCAGCAACGCCTCACCCAATTGACGATACGCGTCGATGTACTTGGGATAGTAGCGGAGAATGTGTTTGCAAATCGCGCTGGCTTCGTCGTTGCGATCGTTGCGAATCAATTCACGAACTTGATCGGCATACGCTGTAAGCGTCACCTGCTCGTCCACGATTTCCTCCGGTCGTATTATGCCTTGTTTTGGAAAAATAGTCAATCATCACACTAACCGATGCACGCCCTTCAAATGTTCGATGTAAGCGCGAATGTCGTCCGCGTCGTAATCCTCACGCGGCGACGCGCCAAGCGGATCCGCGATTGCGGGCTCGCCCAGCAACGCGCGACACGTTGCGGCGACGCCGTGCGCGAGCGCGGGCAAATTGTAGCCGCCTTCCAAAGTGAAAACGATCCGCCCGGCGCACAGCTCGCGCGCGAGTGCGACGAGCGTCCGCGCGAGCGCGCCGTATCCGGCAATCGTCAAGTTTTCCAGCGCAAGGGGATCGCTCCAGTGCGCGTCGTACCCCGCCGAAACGAGAATCAGTTGCGGACGATAGCGTTCGGCGAGCGGATAGAGCAAATCGTCAAAGACGCGCCGAAAACCATCGTCGCCGACGCGCGCCGGAAGCGGCACGTTCGCGGTAAAGCCGATGCCTTCGCCCGCGCCGATGTCGCGCCAATCGCCGGTGCCGGGATAATGCGGCGACTGATGCGTCGAAAAGTACAAGACGCGCGACGAATCGTAGAAAATGTCTTGCGTCCCGTTCCCGTGATGCACGTCGTAATCCACGATCAGCACGCGTTCGAGTTTGTGCGCGGACAGCGCGTGGTGCGCGGCGATCGCGACGTTGTTGAACAGGCAAAAGCCCATCGCGCGTGTACGCGTGGCGTGATGCCCCGGCGGTCGCACGAATGCGAACGCGTTATCCACTTCACCTGCGATCACCGCGTCCACCGCGCGTGTCAGCGCGCCGGCTGCCAGCAACGCCGCGTCGAGCGAGCGCGCGTTCGCGTATGTGTCCGCGTCGAAATGTCCGCCGCCGCGCGCGATCAGTTGCTTGACGCGCGCGAGATGTTCGCGCGCGTGCGCCGCTTCGATCTGCGCGTCCGTCGCCGGAACCGGATCGAGCGGCGTCATTCGCGCGCGCAAGCCGGTCTCGTCGAGCATTTGCACAATCGCGCGCAAACGCTCCGGCGATTCGGGATGTCCAGGTTCTTGATGCTCGAGAAACACGGGCGAGTAGAGATACGCGGTTGTCATTACGCTCCCTTGAAAATACGACCGCCGACGGATGACCGCCGACCGTCGCACAATTCTTCATTTCCGATTTCGCATCCGCCAAACGATTCCCACCGGATAACCGATCATTTTCGCGACATCGCCGGTCACGCGAATAATCGGGACCCAGATCAGCGCGCTCAATTTTTCGCTTGCGGAAAGATCGCGGAGCATCGGCAACAAACGTTTGTACGCGGTAAAAAACATTCCGAAAAATCCAAATCCCAAAACACTCAATCTCCAGTCTCTAATCCCTAGTCCCACTAGCGCAAGACAAAGCGGCGCCGCGACCAAGTATGTGACGTATCGAATGACGTGCCGTAGAAACCACAAATTCGCTTTGCCGTCGCCGCGCGCGTACTGATAATACTGCTTGAAGAACGCGCGCAAATTCGCGCGCGGACGAAAATGCGCAAGCGCGCGCGGCGCGAACGCAAAACGAAAACCGGCGCGCCGCAACGCCAAATCGAAAATCAAATCCTCGCAAAAGTCGAGCCATTCCGGATAGCCGCTAACTTGTTCCCACGCGCGTTTGCGGAACGCGACCGAACGCGACGATGGCAGAAATCTTTCCGGGACGATGTCGCGCAGCACCGGCAAAGTCGTCGCGGCAAGCGCGATTTCAAAAACGCCGTGCGGGTCCGGCACAAAAAAACCAGAGACCACATCCACGACTGCTGACCGCTGACTGCTGACCGCTGAACTTCCGTCGTCCGTCGTCGGTCGCCGGTCGAACGGTTTCACCAACTCCGCCACCCACTCCGGCTCCAGCCGCACGCCCGCGTCCGTCGCGCAAATGATGTCGCCGCGCGCGGCGCGAATCGCGATGTTGCGTCCTTGCGAAATATTCGCGCCGGGCGACGAAATGATTTGCAGCGGCAAAGTTTGCGCGCGCGCATACAACACATCCAGCGTCGCGTCGGTCGAGCCGCCATCCACGACGACGATCTCGTCCGGCGCGCGCGTCTGCGCGGCAATCGAATCGAGCAGCCGTGGCAACGCGTCCGCTTCGTTTTTGACGGTGAAGATCAGGGAGACAGTCACGCGAATATTATACAAAACCTTGTCCAAAATAACAATCGGTGGTATACTCGCAATTCGCTAGTCCGCGATGAAGCGGCGTTCACTCTGTTCACGGACGCCGCTTTTGATTTTTGGAGGTTGTGGCGTGAGTGGGTTGCTCACTCTGATTTATTTTGTTTCCGCGTGCGCGTTGGCAATTTACGGCTTTAACATTTTATTGACCGCCGGTCTGTACTGGCGCAAACGAAAAATCAAAAGCGAAACGCCGCCGCTGAGCGATCAGCCGCGCGTCACGGTGCAGTTGCCGATTTACAACGAGCTCTACGTCGTCGAACGCTTGATTGACGCCGCCGCCGCGCTCGCTTGGCGGCGCGACCGTCTGCAAATCCAGGTGCTGGACGATTCGGACGACGAGACCACCGCGATCGCGCGCGCGCGCGTCGAATATCACCGGCAACGCGGGTACGACATCGCGCTGATTCGCCGCGCCGACCGCGCCGGTTTCAAGGCGGGCGCGCTTGCCGCTGGACTCGCGCGCGCCACCGGCGAATTCGTCGCGGTCTTCGACGCGGATTTTGTGCCGCCGCGCGATTTCCTCAAACAGACAATTCCGCACTTGGTCGCGCAACCCAACCTGGGATTGGTACAAACGCGCTGGGGACATTTGAACGACGAGTACTCATTGCTCACGCGCGCCGAAGCGCTCGCGCTCGACGGGCATTTTGTGATCGAGCAGACCGCGCGGCATCGCAACGATTTGTTCTTCAACTTTAACGGCACCGCCGGCGTGTGGCGGCGCGCGTGCATCGAGGACGCGGGCGGCTGGCACGGCGACACGCTGAGCGAAGACCTCGACCTGAGTTATCGCGCGCAGATGCGCGGCTGGAAATTTTTATTCTTGCCCGATGTCGTCGCCCCGGCGGAACTGCCGCCGCAAATTCACGCGTACAAGCGCCAACAATTTCGCTGGGCAAAGGGCTCGACCCAGGTTCTGCTCAAACTCGGCGCGCAAGTTCTGACGACGCCTGGTCTCGCGTTGTTCAAGCGCGTCGAGGGCATTTTGCATCTGTCCGGATATCTAATGAATGTGTTGATGCTCGCGCTCTTGCTGACGCTCGTGCCGTTGATGCTTCTCGACGCGCGTTTTCCCGACGTGATGATGTACTTTTGTTTCGCGATGTTCGGTCCCGTCGTCGTGTATGCGTTGTCGCAGCGCGCGTTGTATCGCGATTGGCAAACGCGCTTTCGCTTTTTCGCGATCCTGTTGTTGTTGGGCACCGGCATCGCGCTGAGCAATTCGCTCGCGGTGATGGAAGCGTTCGCGCGGCGCGGCAACACCTTTCGCCGCACACCCAAGTTCCGCGTCGAAAACGAAAGTGACGCGTGGCAATCCAAGCGGTACGCGTTGCCCTTGTCGTGGGACGCGTTCGCCGAGTTGGCGCTCGCGGTGTACGCGTTGCTGGGCGCGGCAATCGCGTGGCAACAGCACCTGGTTTGGACGTTGCCCTTTCTGCTATTGTACGCGGCAAGTTTCGCGTTCGTCGGCGGCTTGTCGCTGCTCCATTCGCTCCCGGCGCGGCGGCGCGGCGTAGCATTGCCGATTTTCGATTTTCCGTTCCGCGCACAAAAAATCGAGTCAACGCGAATCGCGCAGACTCGATCCACAAATCGAAAATCGGCAATCCAAAATCGAAAATGATTTTACGCGCGCGGTTTCATCGCGCGAGCGATCGCTTCGCGTTCTTCGGCGGTCAGCGTGTACGTGGATTGTCCGCCGACGACCGGCTTGGCATAGACGCGCACGTCGGTACGCCCGTGCAGCGCGCTCACGACCGCGCCGTCGGCGTGATTGTCCAAAATCGCCAGCACGAAACTTTGATCGCCGCCCTTGTCCGAAAACGGATTGAACCGCACGACGCCGACGTGTTGCACGAGGTACGGCAGTCTCACTTCGAGATCGGCGACGCGATGATCCATCGCTTGCGTCGTCTGTTCGACGTGATTCATCCGCGCGACAAAATCGAGCAAGGTGGATTCCAAATCTGCGCCGCCGCGCCCGGTCAGCAACAAACGCAACGAACGATCGAGTTGCCGGTGCCGATATTCGAGAAACAGGATCCAGCCCGCCAAACCGATCAGCAAAAGAAACAGCACGACGATCAAAACAATTTCCACGCCAACCCCCGAAATGATTTCAGATTTCTGACTGGCATTGTAGCGCGATCCGCGCAGAACGTCAAGAGGAAACCCGATGCGATTATTGATTGCGACGCACAATCGCGGCAAGTTGATCGAATACCAGGAAATGTTCGCCGACCTGCCATTCGATCTCGTCACGCTCGACGACATCGGCATCCGCGATGACGTGGAGGAAACCGGCGCGACCCTCGCCGAAAATGCGCGGCTCAAAGCCGTCGCGTACGCGCGCCAGAGCGGCTTGCTCACGCTCGCCGACGATTCCGGCTTGGAAGTAGACGCGCTCGGCGGCGAGCCGGGCGTACACTCCAAACGCTACGCCGGAGCGAACAAGAGCGACGCGGAACGAATCGCGTTTTTGCTGGACAAGTTACACGCTGTGCCGCCGGGCAAACGCGCCGCGCGTTTTCGCTGCGCGATCGCGCTGGCGACGCCGGACGGCAAACTCTGGGAAACCGACGGCGCGTGCGAAGGTGAAATCGCGTTCGATTTGCGCGGCACGAACGGCTTTGGCTACGATCCGATCTTTCACGTCAGCGAACGCGGCGCGCGAATGGCGGAGCTCTCCACCGCCGAAAAAAATCGCGTGAGTCATCGCGCGCGCGCGGCGGAGGGCGCAAGAGGAATTTTGGCGCAAATCATCGCGCGGAAACGTAATGCGTGACTCGTGATGCGTGATCACACATTACGCATCACGGCGCCCCTTTTGTCGAAAAAACAAGTCGGTGTTATAATTTCGCGCCGAAGGAGGCGAAGATGGTCATTCGTTTATCGCCGACGCTGGAAAAGCGCGTCGCGCGCGCGGCAAAAGCAAAAGGGGTCAAGCCCAATCAATGGATTGAAACCGCCGTCAAACAACAACTTGCAGCGGAGGACAAACGGCAACCAGAGGAACCGGTATCCGACGCACGGCGACAGCTGGACGAATTGTTGCGGCACAAGAAAAAAGTTGAGGATTTCGACGCGGCGGTTCATGCTGCCAAACGCTACGCCGGGAAATTGTTGGAAGATAATGCCGATTGGATAGACCGCGTCACAGCGCAAGGGACGGAGCATGGCAGAAGTTAGCAACGTCCCAATCGCGTACCTCGATAGTTCTGTCTTGATTGCGTTCCTGTACGAGAAGCAAGAGCACCCCGCGCGTTTCGAGCAAGTACGCCGATTAGTTTCGGCAATCCGTGAAAGGATACTCATTGGGCTTGTATCTTTCTACGTGCTGCCGGAACTCTATGGACATGTCCAAGCGAATCAGCCCGAGAACGAGATCAATTTAGTTTTTCGGTTGAGTCTCGTGGAGTTATTTGGCATCCCATTGACCATCGTGCCCTTTTTGAATCGCGAGGACTTGAATCGCCTGCGCCAGCAGTTCGTGATCGCTGATTCGGACGATGTGCGTCATGTCGCTTCCGCTTTGTTCAACAAATGTGACGCGATCATCACTTTCGATCACGATTTCCAACAAGTCGCCAATCTGATTCCCGCGCACACTCCCGCCGAATTTCTTGCCACCCTCACGAAGAAAAACAATGTCGAAGAATGATTCACTCACCATTTCCGTTTTCATCCCCGCGCACAACGAAGCGGGCAACCTCACGCCGCTGTGCGCCAAGATCGCGCGCGCGTTCGACGCACTGCGCGTCACAGGTGAAATCATCCTCGTGGATGATGGCTCGACCGACGCGACGCTGGCGGAAGCGCGCGCCGTCGCCGCGCGCTATCCGTTCGTGCGCGTGCTACATCATCGCAAACGCTGGGGCAAAACCGAAGCGATGCGTACTGGCTTGCCGCACTGTCGCGGTCGAATCATCATGCTGTTCGATGCCGATCTGGAAGCCGATCCCGAAGAGGACATTCCCAAGTTGTTCGCAAAAATCAACGAGGGGTACGACGTGGTCGCGGGCTGGCGACAAGGTCGGCACGATGGCAAGATCATCGCGTCCAAGTTCGCCAATTTCGTCTCGCGCCGTTTGTTCGGTTTGCGCGTCCACGATATGAACTGGATCAAGGCGTTTCGGCGTGAGGTGTTGCAAGACATTCAATTGCGTTCCGATTGGCATCGTTACATTTTGATTCTTGCCGCCGCGCAAGGGTACACGATTGCCGAAGTCCCCGTGAACTATCACCCGCGCACCATTGGTCAATCCAAGTACGGCATCGAACGCTTGCCGATTTCATTGCTCGATGTGTTGGTCGTGTGGTTCTTGCTCACCTTTTCGCGCCGACCGATGCTCTTTTTCGGCGGCATCGGATTGGGCATCGTCGCGGTATCGCTGCTGACGCTCGCGACGCTGACGGTGATCTACTGGATGAACTTGGGGCAACGCCGTCCGATCTTTGAATTCGCGGGCGTGTTGCTGTTGGTTGGTGTATTGTTCTTCGTTGTCGGCTTTTTAGCGGAACTGATCGTCAGTCAAAACGAGCGGCTCGAATCGTTAGAGCGGCGCTGGCGGGATCAGTGATGCGCGTGCTCCACATCGTCTCAACATTTGCGCGCGCAGAGGACGACACCCAAGTCCCTTGGCTCGTTGAATTGGTGCACCGCTTGCACGCGCGCGGAATCGAATGTGCGGTGCTTGCGCCCGCCTACAAAGGTCTGCGCGATCATTCGATTGCGGGAATTCCGGTCTATCGTTTTCGCTACGCGCCGGCGCGCCTTGAAACATTGACACACGAAAGCGGCGCGCCGAATCGGCTCAAGAAAAATCCACTGTTGTTTCTCCTCGTTGTGCCGTACCTCATCGCTGGGATTGCGCGCGCAGGCGTGCTGAATCGGTCACACCGTTTTGATGTGATTCACGTTCACTGGCCCCTACCGCACATGGTCTTTGGTATGGTGGCGCGTGGGCGCGCCCGCACGCGTCTAGTCGCGACGTTTTATGGTGCAGAGATTCGCTTTGCGCGGTGGTTACCGTTGATGACCTCTGTTCTGCGTTGGCTGATGCGTCCCAGCGACGCGCTGATCGCGATCGCGCCATTCGTTGCGCGCGAGGTGGAACAAACACTGGGACGACGTGCGCATGTGATTCCCTACTGGTCGCGCGTGCCAACTGCGGCAGCGCCGCGCGCGCGCGAGCACACGACGCACGAATTACTCGCGGTGGGACGATTGATCGAACGCAAGGGATACGAGTATTTGTTGTGCGCGCTGTCGCTCATCCCTGCGCCTCTGGACGCGCGCTTGACGATTGTGGGACGTGGGCAAGAGCGCGCGCGCCTCGACGCGCTGTGTGATGAGTTAGGCATCACTGCGCGCGTGCGTTGGTCAGCGGATCTTTCGGATAAAGCACTGGCGCGTCTGTACGACGAATGTCGCGTCTTTGTGCATCCTTCGATCGTAGATCGCGGTGGTGATACCGAAAGTGTGGGAATCGTCTTGCTCGAAGCAATGAGTCACGCGTGTCCAATTGTTGCGACGCGCGTCGGTGGCATCCCCGATGTGATCGAGGATGGCGTCACGGGTTTGCTGGTCGCGGAAAAAGATCCGCGCGCGCTGGCAAATGCCATCACGCGCCTGTTGACCGACACCGACTTGGCGCAACGGTTGGGCGCGGCTGCCTACCGGCGCGCCCAAGCATTGATGAATTGGGATCAAAGTGTTGACGCGTTGCTGCGCGTCTACGCGGGAGAAGAACCATAGACGTGCAAGAGTGGTTACAAAACAATCGAGCGTGGCTACAACGATATGTAGGTTATGGCGTAGCGGCGCTGGTGTTGTTTTTTCTGAGCCGAATCCTACTTCAAAGTCGTGATGAACTGGCAGCATATTCGTTCGACTTTCGCGTCAACTACGGACTGCTCATGGTTGCACTGGTGCTCAATGTGATTGGGTTAGTGCTATCCGTCGAGATTTGGCGCCAGTTGTTATTGGAATTGGATGGCACATTGACGTTTAGGCAAGCGTTTCGGTTGTGGTTCTTCTCTCTCATCACGCGCTATATTCCAGGGAACGTCTGGCAACCTGCAACCCTCGTCATCTTGGGTGAACGCGAAGGGATCACAAAAGGCAAAACGATCTTTAGTCAGGCATTGTTTCTTCTGCTCACGCTTGCGGTGGCGGGTGTGATCAGTCTGTCCTTACTTCCTTCGCCGATGCACTGGCAACAAGGCGCGCTGTTTTTCTCACTTGCAGCAATTGTATTCTTTGCTATTCCTCCTGTTTTTCGCGGGACATTGCGCTTGCTTGCGCGCGTTTCGCGTTACGATTTAACTGCCACGCGGTTCGATTTTCTGCGCAGTTTGTTACTGCTGGGCATTACGACGGCGATGTGGATCGCGTATGGGTTGTCGTTGTACTTTTTCATCGGCGCACTCGGCGTGATCGGTGAATTGACGTGGCTGCACGCGATCGCGGTGTTTGCTGGTGCGTACCTCATCGGTTTTCTCAGTTTTCTCACGCCGAGTGGCTTGGGAGTGCGCGAAGGTACGATGGCATTTTTCCTGAGTGCGTATATGCCGCTGTCACTCGCGATTGTGATCGCGCTGCTCGCGCGCCTCTTGGCGATTGCGGCTGAACTTGTGTGTCTGGGGATGGCGTGGCTAACCACTCGAATCCGATGAATCGTTCACTCAAGCGCATCTTGGGTTACGCGCTAGCCATCGGCGTTTTGTTTTTTCTCGGACGCGTGCTCGTTCAGACGTGGGACCAGGTCGCCGCCTCCGATTTTCGATTTGAATTCGACGCGCTGCCACTGGCTGTCTCGCTTGGGTTGCTGTTCATCGCGCGCGTGTTCGCGGTGGAAGCGTGGCGGCGCATTTTGCTGTCGCTGGGCGAGCGAATGGATTTGGGCTTTGGCGTCCGCGCGTGGTTTCTGTCGAACTTGACGCGCTATATTCCCGGCAACATCTGGCAGGTGGCGACCTTGATGGTGATGTTGAACGCGCGCGGCATCAGCAAGACGAATACGTTGCTCAGCCAGGCGATTTACACCGCGCTCGCGCTGACGATTGCCGGAATCATCGGCGCGTTCTTTTTGGTCGTGCGACCTGACTTGGTGAGCGCGTGGGGCGCGCCAACACTCGGCGCGTTCGCGCCGCTCCTTGCCGCGCTCGCGTTCGCGCTGGTCGTCGTCGTCTTTGCGTTGCCCGCGACGAATCGGTGGATCGTCGCGCTGACCGCGCGCGTGCTGCGCCGCGAACTTGCCGCGCCCGCGCCGTCGTTCGCGCGCGGACTGGCGCCGCCGTTGTTCTCGACGCTGATGTGGGTGGCGAATGGCGTCGCGTTTTTTCTGTTCATCGTCTCGCTCACGCCGCTCGCGCCGGAACATTTGCCCGCGTTCATCGCGATCAACGCCGGCGCGTACTGGATCGGCTATGTCTCGTTCGTCACGCCGAGCGGCTTGGGGTTTCGGGAAGGCGCGCTCGCGCTGATGCTCGCGACGTACTTTCCCACCCCCATCGCCGTCGCGTTGTCGCTGGCGGCGCGTTTGTGGTCCACCCTGGGCGAGTTATTGGGTGTGGTAATCGTATGGCTCATTACGCGGCGTTGGGCTTGACCATGCAATCGAAAATCGAAAATCAAAAACCGAAAATCGCCTGGGGCTTGATCATCGTCCTCGCGCTGATCGTCGCGTATAGCGCGTATTTTTCCGCGCTCTCGATTCAACGGCATCACACCTTTCGCACCTACGCGTCCGATATGGGGCAGATGGATCAGGCGTTGTGGAACACGCTGCACGGCAACCTGCTCGAAGACACGCGCCCGAACGGCAAACAAATGCCGCGCCTCACCGATCACGTCGAGCCGATCTTTCTTGTCATTCCGTTTGTGTTTTTGATTCACGATGGCATTGAGTCGCTCTTCGTCGCGCAATCCATCGCGATCGCGCTGGGCGCGCTGCCGATTTTTTGGATCGCGCGGCGACGTCTGAAAAGCGAATGGGCATCTGTGATTTTCGCGGCGATGTATCTGATGTTTCCTGCGCTACAAGCCGCAAATCTCGCCGAGTTTCACGCCGTCACGTTCGCGCCTGCACCACTGATGTTCGCGTACAACTACGGCGAGGAGCGCGCGTGGAAACGCTATGCGTTCTTTTCGTTGATCGCGCTCGCGGTGAAAGAGGACATCGCGTTACTTGTGTTAGTGATGGGACTGTATTTTGGTTTCAGGTTCAAGGTTTCAGGTTTCAAGTTGAAATTTCTACCACTAAACCTGAAACTTGAAACCTGGAACTTGATTCCGTTGGTTGTCGCCATCGTTTCCATCGCGTGGTTCCTCCTTGCGCTGTTCGTCATCATTCCGCACTTTCATCCGCGCGGCGAATCGGTGTACATCGGGCGGTATCCGCGCGAGCCATTGGCGATCCTGATCGGATTGCTTACGCCGGAAAAAATCGCGTACGTCGTGAAACTATTCGCGTCGGTTGGGTTTCTCGCGCTGTTCGATCCAATCACGTTGCTCGTCGGCTCGCCGTCGCTGATCCTCAACTTGCTCAGTAGTTACGAAGCGCAATATTCTGGAACATATCACTATTCCGCGCCGGTTGCGCCGTACTTTGTGCTGGCGGCGATTGGGGGCGCGGCGGCAATTCGCAATTGTCAATTGTCAATTGTCAATTGTCAATTCAGAATTCGCGACTCGATCATTCCTCTTGCATTTGCCATCGCGCTGGGTTATCACGCGCTTGCCGGGTACACGCCGCTGGGCGAAGAATTCGTCTGGCACGAGGTGACACCGCATCACAAATTGCTCGCGCGCTTTACCGCGCAGATTCCGCGCGACGCGCCCGTGATGACGACATCCACCTTGTTCCCGCACGTCAGCCACCGGCGCGTGGTGTACCGGTTTGGGCAATTGCCCGTCCCGCCCGATACGCAATTCATTCTGCTCGATGTCTCGCAGGCGCGGACGAATCCGGTAGATTACGCGCGGAACTATCGCGCGGCGCTGGCGCAAGGGTTTGGAATTCGCGATGCGGCAGACGGGTATATTTTGTTGCAACGCGGCGCGGCGTCCCAGGAACTGCCCGACGCGTTTTACGATTTTCTACGCGCGCGCACGGCACCCGCGCAGCGCGTGCAAGTTGATTTCGACGACAAATTGCGCTTGCTCGGTTACGATGTCAAGCAAGACGATTGGCAGCGGGTTTACTTGCGAACGTATTGGACGCGCTTGCCTGGGTTGGACAACAATTTCGCGCTCTATCCATTTTTCCCTGACGATATCGGTGCGCCGCGCGTGGACGCGCAACTGCCCGATTTGATGTTTCCGTTCTGGTACCCCGCTTTGAAATGGCGCGAAGGCGAAGTGATCGCGGTCGAGACAATTCCAGTCGAAGTGGGCGCGCGCGCGAAAATCGGACTAGGTGTTTTCTTCGGCGCGACCTGGGACGATGCGGAATTTTATCTCGCACCGCGCACCGCCGCGCCCATCTCGCCTGATGGCAGATGGGTCTTACTCGGTGAGATTGTGCGGAATGGAAAAAGATACGAGATCGTCAAATGATTTTGCCGAATCCGTTTCCTGTGATAAGATGTTGACCATCCAATCATGGAGTTTAGATTTGCGCCGCGTTGCTTGGTTTACCGCGCTTGACCTGATCATCCTCACCGCGTTTGCCCTGCGCGTCTTTCGTCTCGATTTCCAATCGCTGTGGTACGACGAAGCGTTCAGCGCGTACCTCGCGCAGTTCGATCTTGCCACGCTCACCGCGCGCACTGCCGCCGATATTCAGCCGCCGCTGTACTATTACTTGCTCCACTTTTGGATCGCGCTCGCGGGCGACCCTTCGGCAAGCTCAGGGGAATTTGCGCTGCGATTCCTCTCGCTCTTTTTCGGTGTGCTGACGATTCCATTGCTGTACATCACCGCGCGGCGACTGTTTGATCGCGCCGTCGCGTTTATCGCCGCGCTCCTCGTGACGATTTCGCCGCTGTACGTCTGGTACGCGCAAGAAGCGCGGATGTACACGCTGATCACGTTCTTGCTGTTGTTGTCGAGTTACGCGTTGTTGCGCGCGCTCGCCGCGCCGCGCCGCGGCACGCATTGGTGGATCGTGTTTGCGTGCGCGAATATCGCGGCGGTGTACACGCATTATTTTGCGTTTGCCGTGATCGCGTTTCAATTGCTTTACCTTGCGGTTTCAAGTTTCACGGTTTCAGGTTTCAGGTTCAACTTGAAACTTGAAACTCTGAAACCTGCAACCGCTACGTTCATCGCGATCTTCGCCGCGTTTCTCCCTTGGACGCCGTTTGTCATCGCGCGCTTTGGTCAGGACGCGAGTTACTGGCGCGGCGCGCTCAAACTCGACGAAGCGTTGCGGCACATCCTGATCAATTTCACCGTCGGCGAGTCGGTGCTTGAAAACATCGCGCAGCCGATTGCGCTGGGCTGGCTGATTGTTCTGACAGTTGGCTTGCTCGCGTTGGCAAGGCAAAAGTTCAAAGTTCAAAGTTCAAAGTTCAATCATCCAATCACCCAATCACCCAATCACCCAATCGTCTTCGCGCTACTTTACCTCATCGTTCCGCTTGTACTTTTGCTAGTTCTTTTCTCGCGCAATCCCAAATTCAACGCGCGCTATTTGATGATCGCGTCGCCTGCGTTTTACCTCTTGCTCGCCGCCGGACTTGCACGCGTTTCAAGTTTCAAGTTTCAGGTTTCAGGTCTTACGCTTCACACTTTTCGTTTCGCGTTTTACGTTTTGCCTTTTGCCTTTTTACTTTTCACTTCGGCGTATGCCGTCTACAACATCTACTTTGATCCCGCGTTCACCAAGGCGAGTTTCCGCGAGGTCGTGCGGCACATCGAAAAAAATATCGCGCCGGACGAAGCGATCATTTTGACGAGCGGGCATCTGTTCCCCGCGTTCAATTATTACTATCGCGGCGACGCGCCGACGATTCGCCTGCCCGATGAACCGACGCTGAACGCGGAGCGCGTGCTGGGTTACGACGCCGCGCGCGTGTTAAACGAAACGCTCGCGGGCAAGCGCGGCGCGTGGGTCGTACTGTGGCAAGACGAAGTCGTTGACCCGAACGGTTTCGTGCCGATGCTGTTATCGTCGCGCGGCGCGGAACAAAAACTCGCGCCGACGAATTTTTACCAGGTGCGCTTGCGTCACTGGACGCTCGATCCGAACGCGCGCTTTTCGTCCGAACCTGCTCCGCGCAACCAGCGCGCCGCGAATTTTAAGAATCAAGTCCAGTTGCTCGGTTTTGATTCGCCCGCGCTGACGCCCGCCGATGTTGGCGCGTCGTTCAACTTGTATTGGCGCGCGCTCGCCGCGTTCGACGACGATTACTACGTCGCGCTGCGCGTGGTGGATGCGGCGGGGAATTTGTGGGGCAAACAAGATCGGCGCCCGGCGGGTTACAATTATCCGACGACGCGTTGGAAGAAAGACGAAAATCTTTTCGGCGCGTACACCATCCCATTGCTCGCAGGCGCGCCCGCAGGCGATTACTTTGTCGAAATAACTTTTTACACCAAGAGCAACGAAAGCGGTCTCGACGTACTCGCGGCGAGTGGCACGCCGATTGGCAAAGTGGTCAAGGTCGGACCGATTTCTGTTCTGCCTGCGACCAAGCCCGCGACGTTCGCAGCGTTGAACATTCAAAACACGATCAGCCAATCGTTGCCACCATTCACGTTGCTCGGCTATCAACTTGCGCGCGATAAAGCGAGCGCGGGCGAAACGATTCCGCTCACGTTGTTCTGGCGCGCGGACGACAAGCCGACGCGCGATTACACTTTTCACGTGCAATTTGGCGACGCGCTGAGCGACGCGTTTCCAATCTCGAATCTCCAACCCTTCGACTCCGCTCAGGGCAAGTCTTCAACTTCCACCTGGCGCGCGGGCGAAATCGTACGCGGACAGTACTCCATCGCAATTCCCGCGAACGCGCGCGATGGCGCGACGACGTTGCGCGTCGTGCTGAACGACAATCAGTCGGCTGATCTCGCGCCATTTACGATCGAAAAAACAGATCGCGTTTTCATCAAGCCGAACGCGCAATTCGCGCAGAGCGCGAATTTCAACAACTATCTCACGCTCGTCGGTTACGATTTGCCAACCTTAAATCTGAAACCGAACGACACTTTGAAACTCACTTTGTATTGGCAAGCGCGCGCCACGCTACGCGTGGACAAACCGTACACCGTCTTCGTGCATCTGCTCGACAAAAACGGACAAGTCGTCGCGCAGCAAGACGCACAACCGTTGCGCGGCGCGCGTCCAACGACGACCTGGGTCGCAAACGAATATCTCGCCGACGCGTACGAACTCGCGCTCAAATCCGATCTTGCGCCCGGCGCGTACCAGATCGAAATCGGGTGGTACGACGCGAAGGATCCAGCGTTCGCGCGCTTGCAAGTGTTGGATGACGGCGGCGCGGTGATTGGCGATCACGTTATTTTGAAAACAACGATCACAGTTCAGTAGTTGCATAGTTGCATAGTTTGATGGTTGGATGGTTTAATTGTCAAACCTAAAACCACCCAACGAACAAACTAGCCAACTATTCAACCAACAAACTACCCAACTAACAAACTATGAAACCAAGCATTTCCGTTTTCTTCCCCTGCTACAACGACGCAGGCACGATTGCCGCGATGGTGATTCGCGCGTTGCAAACTTTGCGCGAAATCAGCGACGATTACGAAGTGATCGTCGTCAACGACGCGAGTCCCGACGACGCGCTGCAAATTCTGAACGAGTTGTCGTGCGTTTTGCCGCCGACGTTTCGCATCGTCAGTCACGAAAAAAATCGCGGGTACGGCGGCGTGATTCGTTCCGGCGTCGCCGCCGCGACTAAAGAGTGGGTCTTTTACACCGACGGCGACGCGCAGTACGACGTGCGCGAATTGAAACTCCTCGCGGAAAAAATTTCGGACGACGTGGATTTCATCAACGGCTGGAAAATTAAACGCCGCGATCCGGCGCATCGCATTTGGATCGGATTAGCGTACCAGTATTTCATCAAATTCATTTTCGATTTGAAAATTCGGGACGTGGACTGCGATTTTCGTTTGATGCGGCGCGCGATCTTCGACGTGATCGAATTGGAATCGAACAGCGGCACGATCACATTCGAGTTGGTGAAAAAGGCGCAGGACGCGGGTTATCGCTTCGCGGAGATGCCGGTGCATCACTTTTATCGGCAGTACGGCGAGTCGCAGTTCTTCAACTTTTCGCGCGTCGGTGCGACGCTGATACGCGTGTTTCGCTGGTGGTGGCGGCTCGTCGTCCAACAAGAAGCCGTGAAGGCATATCGCGCCAAGCGCGACACGCAGATCGTGGCGAAGCGCGCGGGGTGACGCGTGATGGCGCGTGGCGCGATTGGTCGAATTATTGCAACGCGGCAAAGTGGAGTATAATTTCTCTGATTCACGCAGACGCGTGGCGCGAACCTTGGATCGTCGCGTTCGAGTACGGCGGCGTCAGCGGCGCGTGGGAAGCGCTGACGGAGCGCGCGGTGGTGGAACGGGATGCGCTGAGGTTGGGTGAATTGGTAGCACGCGAGTGTGTAGAGCAAAAGGAGCAACAATGGCCAACGACATCAAAGAATCGTTTGTCAGAGAACTCTCGAAACGGTTTGGAAAATCCCAGAAACTGGAAGGAAGCAAATCTCTTTTTGAGATAGGCAATGGCGCGGCGCGCGTTTATATACGATATTCCAAGATTCACAAAAGGAATGAAACATTTTATGGACTGAGACAAGAGGACTTGAAACGACTCGAAGGCTTCCTTGCTTTTATCTGTTTCCTTTGGGATGGGCAAGTAGAACCTCTGCTCGTTCCTTTCTCAGAGTACGAAGATGTTTTTCATACAATGTCTCCTGCTGGGGATGGTCAATACAAGGCAATGGTCTACTTGGACAGCGGGACTGAACTCTACATTGCCGGTGCCGGGCGTTTTAACGTCGAAGCACACTATGGCTGGAGCGGCTTGGAGTCCTCAATTGATTCAGCCAAACTGAGCCACCTGCCAGACATGTCGCATTCACAGATACAAACTTTACTTGGGGCAATTGGTATTGCTAAAGGTTTTGATGTTTGGGTTCCACCCAACGACCGCGCTAAATTGGACTGGTCTCTGACGAATCGCTTTTACCACTCCGAGCTGCTTCCGTATGGGTTCGATTCAATCCAGGATATTCTGCAGGAGGTGGACACGATTTGGATTGAACGTGGATCGGGTAAATTGAGAGCACTTTTTGAAGTAGAACACTCGACTCCTATTTATTCCGGACCCTTGTGGTTTAATGATATACATTTGGTTGTGCCGAATCTACGTCCAAGGTTCAGCATTGTTGCTAATGAGACGAGGCGCGTTCTTTTCGTACGTCAAATAAATCGTCCAACATTCAGAACAAGCGGATTGAACGAGCTTTGTACATTTTTCGAATATGCCAATGTGATAGGATGGCACAACCGTATCACCGCCAAGATTAAGAGAGGTGGTAATTATGCCGAGCAGCAAATCTGACACCGTGTACATGTCAATACCTTCGCCAATTATGGCGGGCTGAGTTGAGCTGCCGTGTTATGGATGCTTCCCAGACAAGCCACTTGACGAAAAATCTCGGAAATTAAAATCGGGTCAGGTTTTTCCCGAAGCATTTTAATT
>VGOB01000078.1 GCA_016865935.1 Chloroflexota bacterium
AGAATTTCTTGACCGTACTCCAAAACAATTCGGGTTTTTCCTGATACGTCAGGTGCCCGCTGCCGGGAATCATTACCTGCCGACTGTTGGGCAAAATGTCGAGCAACTTGACCTGCTGCCACGGCGGAATCGCGCGGTCTTGATCGCCGGTCAAAATGAGCACCGGCGTTTTGACATTGCGGTACGCGTTTGGATCGCGATCAATGTTCTCGAAGAACGGATTCTGCGCCTCCGTCAGTCGAATCATACAATATTTCTTGTCGCGATAGCGTTCGTAAAAATTGAGGCGCATCTTTTCCATCGTCGGACCGTACAGTTGCCGCGCCAATTCCTCGCCGAAAATCTTTTCGTACAAATATTGCGTGTAAATATCGAACGCCGGATCGGGCGTGCGATAAAATCGCAGCGACAAATCTTGGTACATCTGAAACTGGGTTTCGCGCGTGAGCAAAATCCCGGAGAGCGTCAACGTGTGCAATCGATCTTGATGCAAGCGTCCCAAATCCGCGCCGATGAATCCGCCATACGATACGCCGATCGGATGCACCTTGTCAATACCGAGCGCGTCCATCACCCCGATCAAATAATCGGCAAAGCGGTTGATAAAGTACGGTTCGTCTTCCTGCGATGATCCGCCTTGCCCGAAATAATCGTAGAGCAGCACGTCGTAGGCGGGATGAATTTCAGGAAGGATACGATACCAATTCCGCGTCATCATCCCAACGCCGTTCAACAGGACGACCACTTCTTTTTCCCGCTTGCCGAAATACTCCCAGTAAATTTGCCGTGTGCCGTTTTCGACCTTGATCGTTCCGGAACGATCCGGCGCGATGGTTGGTTTGTCTGCCAAGTTATTTTTCCTCCATCCTACAGCGGCTCATCGAAGCGCTGAATCTCGATCACATAGCCATTCGGGTCGCGCAGAAAGCAGTGATAGATGCGATAGCGCGGATTGTGCGCCGGCGGTTTCTCGAACGCGATCCCTTGCGCGCTCAAACGCGCGTGCCACGCGTCCACGTCGTCGGTGACGAACGTGAGGATCACGCCGCGCGGTTCGGGCGCGCTGGCGCGCTCGCAAAAGCCGATGAACGCGTTTTCGCTTACGCGATAGATGCGACAATCGCCTTGATCGCGCGCGAGCGGCAAGCCGAGCACGCGCGCGTAGAAATCGTCGGTGCGCGCAAGATCGCGCGTGGTCAGGAAGGTGATTTGCTGATCGAACCCGCCGCTCATTTCAAGAACCCGACAATCGCGATCACCGCCGCGTCCGTCGCGTCGAACGGATAAAAGTGTCCGGCGTTTTTCAGAATCTCGATTCGGCTTCCGCGAATTTCGCGCGCGAGCAGTTCGGCGTTGCCGGGCGGTACGACCTTGTCGTGTTCGCCGAATAGAATGAGTGTGGGTGTTTGAATTTGTTTTAGGCAATGCTCAAAGCATTTGTCTTCCGCCAACAGCGCCATCCCAATCGCGATTTGGGCTTGATAACCGGAAAGGTCAATCGGATGCTGGACGCGATAGTTCACCCATTCTTGCACGATCTCCGGATGCGCGTCGCCGAAACCGGGCGTGCAACTGATCAGGATGCCACGCTTGAGTCGTTCCACCGGATCGGATTTCGTGTCGGTGAGCACCGCCAGCGCTTCCGGCGTGACCGGGATCGCGCGCGGTCCACCGAAATTCGTCGCAGAGAGAATCAGTTTGCCAATCATCTCCGGGTGACTCAGCACGAGCGCCTGCGCGACGAATCCGCCCATCGAGTGACCCAGGATCGCCGCGCGCTGGATTCCCAGTGCCGCGAGCAATCCGGCAGTATCGTCGGCGAGCATTTGCGCGGTGTACGGTCCGGTGGGCTTGTCGGTTTCGCCGACGCCGCGATTATCGAACGCGATCACCTGGAAATGTTGCGCCAGTCCTGGGATCATTTTGTGCCACATCCAAGAACTGTAGCCGAGTCCGGCGATCAACACGAGCGGTTGCCCCGCGCCGTGAATTTCGTAGTAAATGTCTATTCCGTTGGCATGTGCTTTGGGCATTGTTTCCTCCACCGAGTGGACAGTGGATAGTGGTCAGTGGTCAGAAACTTTTGTCCACTATCCACTCACCACTACCCACTGTATTTCTCACGCAACTTCACCTTTTCCACCTTGCCATACGGCGAGTACGGGAAAGAATCGGCGAAGATCACTTGCTTGGGAATCTTAAAGCGCGCGAGTTTCCCATCGCAGAACTTGAGCAACTCGGCTTCGGTCGCCGATTGACCGGGCTTGAGCAGGACGATCATCAAGCCGACTTCGTCCCACTTTGGATCCGGCTTGCCGATCAGCGCGGCGTCTTGCACCGCGGGATGATCGCGGAAGATTTTTTCTACTTCTGCCGCGTAGATATTTTCGCCGCCGCTCTTGATCATATCTTTGAACCGACCGACGAAGTAAAAGAATCCATCTTCATCCATTCGCATTCCATCGCCGGTATGAAACCATCCGTCGGTGATCGCTTCGGCGGTCGCATTCGGATTGCGCCAATAGCCGGTGCAAACGTGCGGACCTTTAATCAACAATTCGCCGGACTGATTGACGGACACATCGTTGCCGGTCGCCGGATCGATGAGTCGCATCGCGCTGTGAAAGATCGGCTTACCGAGCGAGCCGCGCTTGCGGACCGATTCTTCGTCCGTCATCGTGAAGCAACTCGGACCGACTTCGGTTAGGCCGTACCCTTGACGAAAGACGCCGCCTTTGGCTTGGAGCCACGCTTGCATCAATGGAATGGGAATCGGCGCGCCGCCGTTGATCCAAAAGCGGACGCCATTGAAATCACCCTGACGAAAGTACGGCGTATCGTACCACATTTGAAATAAAGTCGGCACGCCGAGAATGACGGTACATTTTTCTTGCGCGATTGCTTTGAGCGATGCTTCCGCGTCGAACGCACGCGTGAGCACGATGCGCCCGCCGATGTAAAGGAGCGGCGTGAGAAACGCGAACAGTCCGCCCGCGTGAAAGAGCGGCGTCAGCACAGGCGACACATCGTCTTCACGCAAACCCCAACTGACAACCGTGTTGATGCAATGCCACAGAATCTGCCGATGCGGCAGCATCGCGCCTTTGGGTCGCCCCGTCGTGCCCGAGGTGTAGAGGATGCAGTACGTGTCGTCGTCGCTCAGCGGCGGGCGTTCTGGTTCCGCATCGGACGCGCGCGCGAGTTCGGCTTCGTACTCGAGCGCGCCGTCCATCTGCGCGCCTTCGACGCTGACGAGTTGCGCGCCGCGCAGTTCGCCGCGCAAGTCGTTCAGCGTGTTCACAAATTCGGGACCGCACAACATCACCTTGGGTTCGCAATCAGTGACGATGTGCGCCAGTTCGCGCGCGGTGAGTCGCCAGTTGCAAGGCGCGAAAATCGCGCCGAGTTTCGCCAAGCCGTAGAACAGATCGAGATAGATGACGCTGTTGTGGGCGAGAATCGAAACGCGGTCACCTTTTTGCACGCCGCAGCGTTCGCGCAAGAAATTCGCCGCGCGATTCGCGCGCGCGTTGAGTTGCGCGTACGTGAAACGCTCGCCCGTGTGCGTGTACAACAACGCTTCGCGATCAGGTGTCAGATGCGCGCGTTTGCTCAATAGATCGGCGGCGTGCATCGCTACTCCTTCGTCTGTTATTCCTTCAAGCGCAGATTGCCGCGATCGGTGACCCAGCGTCCGTTGATCGCGCGCACCAACGCCAGCGCGGTCAAGCCGCGATGATCGGTCGCGCTGTAACTGATCGGCGGCAACAAGCCGCCCGTCCAATCTTGCAAACTTTCCAATGCGGCAATCAACGCGTCACGCGTCAAATTTTCGCCCGCGCGCCGCAATCCTTCGACGACCAACTGCGCGGCGGCGTATCCGATGCGGCTGTGCGTGCCAGGGGTTTCGTCGGCGCGCTCCGCGTCGCGCGCCATCAAGCGCAGATAAAGCGCTTCGCCGCGCGCTTCGCGCGGTCCCGCGGGATAACTCGTCGCGCGCACACCTTCGCTTGCCGCGTGACCCGCGAGTCGGAACAGCTCGGGACCAGAGATCGTGTAACTGCCCAACCACATCGGTCGAAAGCCATTGGCGTGCGCCGCGCGCAAGAGATCGGCGGCGGGCTTGACGTAGGTGGAAAGCAACACGACATCGGGCGCGCCCGCGACAAGCGCGGCGAGCCACTGGTCGGGCGCGCTGACGCGCGCCGAGTGCGTAATCGTTTCGACAGCAGACACACCTGCCGCCGCCAATTTTTCGCGGAACGCGCTCGCGCTTTCCTGACCGAATTGATCGTCCACCGCAAAAATCGCAACGCGGGTCGGAGCAAGCTCGTCGAGCGCGTACTGCGCTAGCAATTGTCCTTCGACGCGATAGGAAGGTTGCAGCGCGAAATACGTTCGTTTGAGCGGTGCTGACCAGGTTGAAACGCCGCTGTGCGGCGAGATGACGGGAATCTGTTTTTCCAGCAAATAATCCAAAACCGCCAGATTCGTGATCGTCCCCAGCGGGCTGACAATCGCAAAGACCTCGTCGCGCGTCACCAGTTTTTCAACCGCCAGCTGGGTACGCTGCGGATCGAATCCATCATCTTCGACGATGAGTTCGATCTGGCGTCCGTGCACGCCGCCCCACCGATTGACGTGCCGATAGTACGCCGAGTAACCACGCAGCGCCGCCATGCCGATTGTGGCGTTGGGTCCAGAGAGATCGCAAAACGTACCGAGCAGAATTTTATCGGGCGTGACACCTGGCGCGGTGGCGCGTCGCGCGGGCGGGCTCGGTCGAAAACCAGGGACGACGAGGCGCGGAACGATTTGCAAACGTTCGGCTTCTTCGCGAATCCACTCGCGAAATTTTGGATGCGCGATTTTACTCAGGGCGATCATTCGATCTTTGATGGACCGTCCTTTGAGTTCAGCCACGCCGTACTCGGTGACGACCGTATCCACATCTTGACTGGGAACGGTAACGCCCGCGCCTTCCGTCAGTCGCGGCACAATCGTCGAAAGCGTATCGTTCTTGGCGGTGGCGCGCAGCGCGATGATCCCGCGCCCGCCTGGCGAGAGTTGCGCGCCGCGATGCGTGTCGAGTTGCCCCCCCGTGCCGCTGTAATGCTGATGTCCGATGCTCTGCGAACACACCTGCCCCAGAATATCCACCTGGAGCGCGGTGTTCACACTCACCATCTTGTAGTTCTGTCCGATCACGTACGGATTGTTCGTCACGCGCCCTTGCTGAAACTCGACGGCGAGATTGTTATTCACAAAGTCGTACAGTTTCTTGGTTCCGAGAGCGAACGCGCCGACCATTTTGTTTTTCCACAACGTCTTGCGCTTGCCCGTGACCACGCCCGCTTCGTACAAATCCACCATCCCGTTCGTGAACATTTCGGTATGCACACCCAGGTCGCGCCGTTCCAGCAGGAATGCCGTGATCGCATTCGGGATGCCGCCGATGCCGAGTTGAATCGTCGAACCATCCTCGATCAATTCGGCAATGTATCCGCCGATGGCTTTTTCCCAGTCGGCGGGCGGCGCAATCGGCAATTCGAACAAGGGCGCGTGATTTTCGACGACGTGATCGACTTCCGAAATGTGGATTTGCGTGTCGCCGAGCGTCCACGGCAGATTCTCGTTGATTTCCAATACGACTAGATCGGCGGCTTCGATCAATTGCTTCTCGACGACCAAACCGAGCGAGAGCGACATATACCCGCGCGAGTCGGGCGGCGTAGCGGTGCCCCAAAAAATATCGAGATGATTGCCCGCCGCATCCAACTTGACCCGCGCCGCCGCGTGGAGATTATTCGGAATGTACGATGTCCGTCCCTGGGAATGCACCTGGCGATCGGGCGCGCCGTAAAACCAATTTTCGACGAAAAAGTGTCCCGCCATTTCGGGCTGGAGCACGAAATCGTACAGGCGGAGCGGCAGACAAACCCAGACCGTCACGTCTTCGACGCGATCTTTGTGTCTGCCGAGTTCCGTCATCAGTCCCGTCGGCTCAGACGCCGCCATCGCAGTCCCGATGACGTGATGCGATTGCACGAGCGACACGGCTTTGGGAAGGGTTAGTAATTTACTTTTGTAGAGTTGCTTTGATTTTTCAGCGAGCAGCATAAGCCCCCAGGGGGACGGTGAACAGTGGGACAGTGGGATAGTTTTCAGTATTCAGTTCAGTTTTCCGATTCGCGGCTGGGCGTGAGCCGCGCGCGGGAGGTGAGTAAATCGGCGGCGTGCATTCTTGCTCCAGGTGTCAGGGATCAGGGGTCAGGGGACAGTGTTCAGTGTTCAGATCGACGAGTCATTTGGTATCTACGATACGGGTTCAAACGCGAACAGGAAAGAATATTTCTTTAGCTGGAGATTCGGGACTGCTCGGGCTGCCAAAATGACTCGTTTATGGAAGCCACCTGCAACGAGAATGCCACGCACGGGCTTCTTGTCACTTTCAGCAACTTCGGACACATAGGACAGAACTTGAGCGACAATTGCAGGTTTAGCGCCGCCTGCTTTCAGTTCGATTACCACAATATTTCCTCGTTTGTCCTCTGCAGTAATATCAATCCGCCCTTCTTCGGTTACGCGTTCCTTCCCGCCATCAATGATTCGCAGTCCAGATTCAAGTTGCTCAATATTTGCGCGAAGTGCAACTTGCAAATCCCGTTCGAGTCCAAACGTGATTTCTTCTGCCTCAATTACCTCTTCTTCAACATCTTCTTCATTCTCGTCGCCTGCCGCTATCAACGCGTCTGCATAGGAAATGTCGCCATTTTCATCCGGCTTGATCAAAAATACTCGATCATTGAGCTCTTCCAACTCCCAACCAGATTTTTTAAGAGCTCGCCTAAGTTGAGCCGACGAATTATCGCTTGCGTCCATATCCTTGGGTAAATCTTGTGGGTTAAGACGCAACCATTCTTTCATTGGGTGAACATCAGGGCTACCATCAGCTCTCTTCACGACCACCAAGTGACGTCTAATCATTTTGACTTCCTTTCAATAGACAAAATAGTTTTAGGCAGTGAACAACTCCCAGCCCTACTGTCTTACTGTCCTACTGTTCCACTGTTCACTGCTAACCGTTCACTGCCCACTGAATACTGCACACTGACCACTACGTCCCTACCACAATCCCGCCATCCACGCGCAACACTTCGCCCGTGATGAAACTCGCATCGTCCGACGCGAGGAAGAGATACGCATTCGCAATATCGCGCGGCTGTCCCATCCGTCCCAGCGGCGTGCGCGCCTTCATCCCTTCGATCACTTTCTCCGGCATCGTCTTGATGATCTCGGTCGCGGTGAACCCAGGCGCGACCGCGTTCACGCGCACGCCATAGCGACCCAGTTCGCGTGACCAAACCTTGGTCATCCCAATCACACCCGATTTCGTCGCGACGTAATTCGTCTGCCCAAAGTTGCCGTCCAAGCCGACAATCGAGGTCGCGTTGAGAATGACGCCGCCGCCTTGCTTGATCATATACGGCGCGACCGCTTGCGCGCAGTTGAACACGCCTTTCAAGTTGACCGCGATCACCAGATCGAAATCGGCTTCGGGCATCTGTCCCGTCAGCGCGCCCTCTTTCACTTTGACGAGTTGATTGTCGCGCAGGATGCCCGCGTTATTGACGAGCACGTCAATCCGCCCATACTTGGCGATGACATCGTCCACCCACGCTTGCACTTCTTGACGATTCGCGACATTCACCTTGTAGAATCGCGCGTCAGGTCCAAGCGACTTTGCCGTCTCTTGTCCGACTTGTTCCGCGACATCGCAAATGACGACCTTCGCGCCTTCTTCCGCAAATCGTTCCGCCGTCGCCTTGCCGATGCCTGCCGCGCCACCGGTGACCAAGCATACTTTGTCTTTCAAACGCATTTTTTCCTCCAAAGATAGTGGTCAGTGGACAGTGGTGAGTGGTCAGGTTTTTCCACCCACTGTCCACCGTCCACTACCCACTGACTTTGCCCCATTGAACTATCCCCGCCGCCCACACATACCCAATTCCCGCCGCGACGATCACCATCAAGTCGCCGTCCTTCAAGCGACCTTGTTTCAAGCCCTCGACAATCGCAAACATCGCGTCCTGTTCGCCGGTATGTCCGTACTCGCTCAAATAAACCGATTGGTCTTCGCGCAAGCCAAGATGTTGAAGCATCTCGCGGTGCGCCGATGGTTTGATCAACAAAATATTCGCGAAATCGAGATCGGCGCGCGTGTACGGCGCCCCATCCGATTTCGCGCCGCTTTTCCGCAACGCCTCGTCCACACACTTGAGCCAGTTCCCCATCGAGACTGCGTTCAGGCGATTCTTCATCGCGTCGGGTTCGACCAAATCGAAATCAAACAAACCTTGTGCGCGCGCCGCGTCGGTCAGCGGCTGCGCCGTGCCGCTGGCGGGGATGATCACATGCTTGCTCATAAACCCGTCGGCGATCAGGTGCGTGCCGAGAATGTGATTGCGTTCCCAGTTTTTCCGCAACAGCATCGCGCCGCCGCCGCAACCGATGTTCCACATAAACGACGTGCGCGCGTTTCGCAAGTTGATGAAATCGCACACCTTGTAGCCGCCCGCGATCAGAATCGTGTTGATCTCGGGATCGGCGAGCATCATGTCTTTGGCGATCTTCAGCGCGTTCACCGTCGTCGCGCAACGCGTGTGCAAGTCCATCGCCCACGCGCGCCGCGCGCCGATTTCGTACGCCAGGTGAATGCCCGCCGTCCAGAGCAGATACTCTTTCCACTCTTCCGTCGAGCAAAGCACCACGTCAATCTCTTCGGGCGGGATGTCTGTTTTCGATAGACAATCGAGCGCGGCTTTGATCCCCATCTCATTCGGCTGATCGTTTTCATCGCCGATGAATTTGCGATGAATGCCCATCTTGTCGCGAATCACTGCTTCGGGCAAGCCGCTGATCTCCGCGATCTCTTTCGACGTGATGAATTTCTGCGGCGAATACGTGCCGACGGATACAATTCCGATAGTTGGTTGATTCGATGACATGCCTTATTCCAAACAAAAGATGAAGGATGAAAGATGAAAGATGAAAGATGAATTTATGTTTCATCCTTCACCCCTCGTCCTTCATCCTTTCAATCGGCACGCGGCGCGCGATAAACGCGACCGCCTCGGCGAAATCGGTGAATGTTTTTTCTTCGTTAGTCTGGACGTGCACGATCATCGCGCGCCATGTTGCGCGCGCGCCCAAAGACGCGCCCTCGTTCGGCGCGTCTTGCACGAACCGTAACACGAATGATTCCACACGGGGAGTTTCCGACAACATCGTAGGCGCACTCCTGACAGCGCAGACGAAACTGCCGCCTGCGATACGACAAGTATAGCAGGCGGCAGTTACACTGGCGTTACAAACGCGTTACAAACGATTAGCCCAACAACTGATGATACAACTCCACCGTCGCAGGCGATGGTTGCAAATCCGCTTCCTCTTTGAGCGCGCCCGCGCATCGCTCGAACGCGCGGCGCATCTGAACGCGATCCCCGCGCTGCGCGTAGACGCGCATCACCATCCGCGACGCGTGTTCCCAGCACGGATCGCGCGCGAGAATTCGCTCGCACCATTCCAAACATTCCGCGGCGTTGCCGCGATCCAACGATTCTTGCGCCAGGCGATCCGCCGCGCGGAGATACAACGCCAGCAAGCGTTCGCGTTCCGCGCTCGCCCAATCGTCGTAGCGCGCGTCGGGCAAGTAATCGCCGTGATAGAGCGCGAGCGCGCGGCGATAGAGCGCGAGCGCGTCATCGCCCGTGCATTTGTCGGCGCACGCGATCAGCCGCGCAAATTCATCCGCGTCGATCCAGAGATCCGCGCCCGCGCGCAAGCCGCACGCGTTGCCGTCGCGCACGACGAACGACGGCGCGTCGTCGCTCGACCGTTCGGGTTCGAGCGCGCGATTTAGCGCGTTGAGCGTGACGCGAAAATCGCGCGCCGCCGCGTCCGGCGTTTCCGTTCGCCACAACTGCTCGAAGATTTCCTCGCGCTGCAACATTTTGCCGCGTTGCGTGATGAACAATTGAAACAATTGCCGCGCTTTGCGGCGTTGCCACTCGTGATCTTGCACATTACTCTCGCCGCGCCAGACCGCGAACGCGCCCAGCGTTTGCACGCGCAGCTGGTACCCCGGATGAACCACCACCTGCCCCAAGTCCATCGCCGCGAGCAGGTGCGCGATGTACGCGATGTTGCGCCCGCGCCGCCGCAACTCCAGCATCACGGGAACGATCATCCGCGCGTCTTGGAATCCCAACAACGTCCGTGTCGTCAGCAAATAATCATAATGCTGGGCTTGGGTGATCGCGAGCGCATCGTCCAGGTGCGTGAGCGCGCGTTCGCGCTGATTCAAACGCCAACTCGCCAGCGCGAGCCACAACCGCGTCGCGGCGCGCCCGAACGGATCGCCGCACGAACGAAATCCGGCAAGCGCATCGTCCAAGAGCGCGCTCGCTTCGCGATCGCGTCGCGCCAGCGCGAGACTCGCGCCCAGTGTGAGTTGCGCGAGCGCGGTGAGCCAGGTATCGCCCGTATCGCGCGCGATGCGGATTCCTTCTTCGGCGTCGCGGCGCGCCGATTCCAGATCGCCTGCCAAGCCGTGGGCGCGCGTCATTCCCCAGCGCGCTTCGGCGCGCGTGCGCAACACCGCGAGTTGATCCCCTAATGCCATCGCCTCTTCGTAGCATCGCAGCGCGTCGCGCAGTTCCCCGCGCAATTGTAAGGCGTGTCCCAGGCGCATCTTGCCGACGGCAGTGATGAACGGCGAATCGAGCCGCGCGCCGAGCGCGATCCCTTCCTGCGCGTGTTCCATCGCCGCGTCGGCTTGCCCTTGAAACGCGTCAATCAGCGCGAGAATGAGCAGTGTTTCGCGATGTCCCCGCGGCGGATGCAGTTGCCCTTTTTCGGCGCGCGCGAGATTTTCAAGCGCGCGCCGCGCTTCGTCCAGCTGTCCCGTCCGCAACTTGACGCGCACACTCAACACATCTTCGCTAGGTCCCTCTTCTTTCAGTTCGCGCGCCTGCGCGCGCAATTGTTCCGCTTCCCCCGCTTTACCGATGTTCAATTTATTTTCGGCGAGCAATTCCATCAAGCGCGCCCTAGCCGCGCGATCGTCCAGCCGATCGTTGAGCCGCAGCGCTTCCTGCAACAACGCTTCGGCTTGCATTGGGCGCAGCGTATCCAGATACACCAGGGCTTGGCCGCGCAGGGCGCGCGTGATCCCGCGGATGTCATTGGCATCGCGCCACACGCGTTCCACCTGCGCGAACCAGCCCAGCGCATCGTCAAACCGGCTCTGCAAGCGCGCCAAATCGCCGAGATAAAACATGATGAGCGGATGCGCTTCGATGGTTTTGGGTGGCAGCGCGTCGATCCACGCCGCGAGCGTTTCGAGTCGTCCCGTTCGCAAAAGATTTTCGCCGATTTCTTCGATCTGCGCGGCGGCTTGGTCGAATGTGTGGGCTAGCAAAAAATGATGGATCGCTTCGTCGAAATTTTTCGTCGCACGATAAAATTCTGCCGCGCGGCGATGACGTTCGCACACCGCGTCCGCGTCTTGACGCGCGGCTTGCTCGCGTAAAAAATCGTGGAAGAGATGGTGATAACGATAATGCTCGCCGCCCAACGCGATCAAAAAAAGATCGCGGTCGCGCAAATCGGCGAGCAAAGCGTGACTATCGGTACGTTCTCTGATCGCATCGCAAACCGCCGCATCGAATTCGCGCAGCGTCGAAGTCTGGAGCAGGAACTCCTGGACGATCGGGGTTTGCTGCGCCAGCACGGCGTGCGCGAGGTACGCAAAGAGCGTATCCAGCGAGCCCGAGCCGCGCGCCAGCAGCGCATCGAGTCTGAGCCCGGGCTTGGCGCGCATCTCGTGCCAGACCAGTTGCAGCGCGATGGGCCATCCTTCCGTGCGCTCGGCGAGCAGATCAACCTCGCGCGGCGACAGCGCCAGCGCGTACGTGTCGCGAAACAGGGTCGCCACTTCGTCGCGGGTAAAGGCGAGCGCGTCGCGTTTGATTTCGAGCACCTGCCCAGTCGCGCGCCACGCAATCAGATTCTGCAACGGCGGCGCATAGCGCGTGGAGAGGATGACGTGCAACTGAGGAGGCAGAAAAGCGAGGAAATGATCGAGGAGGGCATTGACCTCGTGCGATCCGGCAAGGTAGTAATCGTCAATGACGAAGAGCGCGTCGGGCGAACAGTGATCGGTCAGCGCGTTGATCAGCGCATCCATTGCCGCGCGCGCGTTATTCTCCTGCAAGTACGCGAGCGGCGTGTCGGGCATCGTCGGCAGGCGCAACCGAAACGCGGCGATGACATTCAGCAGAAACTGATAGGCATCCGTGTCTCCTTCGCTGGCGCTGTACCAGAATAGCGGCGCCCCTGTCTGCGCGAGTTGAGCCAGCGCGGTGGACTTGCCATAGCCAGTGCTGGCTTGCACGATGGTGACGCGGTGATCCCGCGCCTCACCCAAAAGCGCGGCGACGCGCGGACGCGCCCACGTATAGCGCTGGGGTCGCGGCGGATTCAGTTTGGTGTAGAGAATTCCTTCCCCTGCCATCGCACCATCTCACCAGACACGATTTGTTTGCCTATGCCGATAATAGCATCAATCCAAGCCGTTGGCAAACGTTCGCGCGCGCGCCGAGACGATCAAAACCACGCGCGCGTAAAGCGCCACGGCGCGCCTGAACCCAAGTTTGGGTCGCCGCGCCGGGTTCGATGCGCCCAAGAACTCTAATACTTTTTTGAGACTGGCGTAAGAATTCGGTAATCTGTCTACCGCATACTAGAGTCAAATCAAAATTTTCCTGGAGGAAAAATGAATACCAAACGAGTTATTTTACTCGGCGCGATCTTGATGACGTTCGCGCTTGCCGCGTGCAGCGCGCCCGCCGCGCCAGCCGATTCGACAATGAAAAAAGAATCGCCGACGGCTGATGCGGCGATGAAGAAAGAATCGCCGACGGCTGACGCGATGATGAAAAAAGAATCGCCAACCGCCGACGCGATGATGAAAAAAGAATCGCCGACGGTTGATGCGGCGATGAAGAAAGACACGATGGCGACTCCCGCGTGGTTCAGCGCCAACTTGACCGACGTGAACACGGGCAAGAGTTTCCAGGTCGCGGATTTCAAGGGCAAGGTCGTGCTGGTCGAAACGATGGCGGTGTGGTGCTCGACTTGTTTGCAACAACAAAAGCAAGTGCAAGCGCTGCACCAACTCGTCAAGCGCGACGATCTGGTGAGCATCGCGCTCAGTATTGACGCGAACGAGAATGACGCGACGCTCAAGGCATACGCCGCCAAAAATAATTTCGACTGGAAGTACGCGGTCGCCCCCGCCGTGGTCTCGCGCGAAATCGGCAATCTGTATGGCGCGCAGTTCCTCAATCCGCCCTCTGCACCAATGTTCGTCATTGATCGCGCAGGCAAGGTGCATCCGCTTCCCTTCGGCGTAAAGAGCGCGCAAGACCTAAAGACCGCCGTCGAAATGTATCTCAAGGCGGGAATGTAAATCCACCTGCAACACGCGGGACGCGGAATCGCGCCCCGCGTTTCTATCGAGGTGATGATGCTGGAACTGAATGCGATCCTGACTTCGATTTCGTTGGGGCTGTTGGCGACGACCAGCCCTTGCGTTTTGCCGTTGTATCCTGGCTTTCTCGCGTACTTGAGTGGCGGACAAGACGCGCTCGCGCAACGACGCTACGCGCGCTACTTGCTGGGGGTCTTCGTCTTGGCAGGTGTGCTGACGATGATGCTCGCGCTCGGACTCGTCATCGCGCTCTTGTCCATTTCGATTGGGCGCGCGCTTGCGATCATCATTCCGTTCGCCGATCTTGCGATCATCGGTTTGGGCGTGTTACTGTTGTTGAATCGCAATCCGTTCAAGGGGTTGCCGCAAATCCAAATTCCGATTCTTTCGCATCCGTTCGCCAACGCGTTTTTGTACGGCTTGCTCTACGGTCCGATCGCGCTGCCCTGCTCGGGTCCGCTCGTCGTCGGCATTTTCGCGCTCTCACTCACCGCCGGCGAAGCCGTGAGCAAACTCGGCGTGTTCCTATGGTTTGGCTTGGGTTTTGGCTTGCCGCTTCTCGCGCTGTCGTTTCTCTCGGGCGCGGCGCAACGTTGGATCACGCGGCAATTCGCGCTGCACGCGCGGCGGATCAACCTGGTCGGCGGGCTGTTGCTCGTCGGCGTCGGCGTGTTCGATTTGTGGAGCAACTGGGAATTGATTCGCGCGTTTCTGGGATGAGCAACGCGCGTTACGATTCCGCTAACACGCGCAGGCGCGTCGCATCGCGAATCTCGATGCGCTTGCGCTGGAGTCTGACCAGCCCTTGCGTTTTGAATTCATTGAGCGTTTGGGTCGCGGTCTCGCGATACGCGCCGAGCATCTCCGCCAAATCTTGATGGGTGTAACCCTCGACGATTTGATCGCGCTGCAGACGTAACAGCAACGCCGCGAGCCGCGCGGAAATATTCTTGAACGCAAAGCCCTCTAGTTGCGCTTCGGCTTGAATCAACCGGTGTCCGATGATTTCGAGGAGACGCAGACTCACCTGGGGAAAACGCGTAACGAGCCACTCGACCTCACGGCGCGTCATCACGCACAGCGTACTAGGTTCGAGGGCTTCGGCAAACGTGTTTTGCATCCTCTGACCAGCCAGCGCCATTTCGCCGAACACCGCATCGTCTTCGAGCGTGGCAAGCACGAGTTTCTTGCCCTCGACTGAGAGCCGGTACAGTTGCACGCGTCCTTTTTTCAGCACGAACAATGCCTCGCCGGTTTCGCCCGGTGTGTAGAGGATGCGCCGACTTTCGCATTTCGTCATCGTGGTGACGCGGTCGAGCTCCGCCATTTCCGCCGCGCTCAGATCGCGAAAGAGTTCGCTCGATTTCAAATGGTCAATTTTTTCTTCGCTCATCGTTTTGGATGATACCTCCTCGGCAATGCGCTTCGCGCCATCTCCGCAGTTGGCTGAATCGGCAAAGATGCGCGGCTCCGAAATTCCATCCGCATCTATGGCAAGATCGTCATTTGGTAATCTGGCTTACAGAACGCACGCCCCTATTGCGGTAAACTACGCGCAGGTCGAACAAACCAATTCATTTTCAAGAGGAGGAACAATGTCTGCAACTATTCTTCACCAAGCCACAGGCGCGCGTCTGCTCAAAGCCGCGCAAGCCGGTGCACTCGCCGGACTTGGCGGCGGATGAAAATCGCTACGGTTGCCGAGCATTGATCGGCAGTCGTATTTTCGGGAGTCAACTATGAAACTATTGCTCATTGGCTTGGGCGTCTTGCTTGCCGCGTGCGCGCCCGTCGCGCCGCCGACGCCGACGAACGCGCCCGCGCGAGCGGCAAGCACCGTCACACCGCCGACCCTCTTGCCGGAGGAACCTGTGCCATTCAGCACGTCCGGTTGGAGAACCGATTTCAAGAAACACATCGTCCCCTACCAAGAAATTCTTTCCGGCGGTCCACCCAAAGACGGCATCCCCGCACTGGACGATCCAAAATTCGTTTCCGCGCGCGAGGCGCGCGCATGGCTCAAGGAGAACGAGCCGGTGATTTTCTTCGAGCATCAAGGGGACGCGCGCGCGTATCCGCTGCAAATCTTGATGTGGCACGAAATCGTCAACGACACCGTTGGCGACTTGCCCGTGCTGGTTACATTTTGTCCGCTGTGCAACGCCAGCATCGTGTTCGAGCGCACTGTGGCTGGCGCACCCACGACGTTTGGCACCACCGGCAAATTGCACTATAGCGATCTCGTAATGTACGATCGCGCGACCGAATCGTGGTGGCAACAAATGACCGGCGAAGCCATCGTCGGGGAGCGCGTGGGCACGCACCTCAAGTTTCTATTTTCCCAAATGATCGCGTTTGGCGATTTTGAGGCGCGTTATCCCACTGGCAAGGTTCTATCGCGCGAGACCGGCTACACACGAAATTATGGCGCCAATCCGTACGTCGGCTACGATGCGCCGAGTAACCTGCCTTTTCTGTACGCCGGACCACCTGCGCCGCCAAAACTCACGCCGAGTGCGCGCGTCGTAACGCTCGCGCTCGGCGATGCGGCAAGCGCATATCCGTACGCGATTCTGCAAGAGCGGCGCGTCATCAACGACCTGGTCGCCGGCGTTCCGATTGCGGTGTTCTGGAAAAGCGGCACGGCGTCCGCACTCGACCGGAGTAGCATCGCCTCAGGTCGCGATGTTGGAGCCACCGGCGTCTTTCGGCGCGAATTGGATGCCCGCATCCTCACTTTCCGCGCCGACGCCGACCAGATCCGCGATCTCGAAACCCAAAGCGCGTGGAACATTCTCGGTCAAGCCACCGAGGGCGCATTGAAGGGGCGGCAACTGACGCCGCTCGTTCACGGAAATTTCTTCTGGTTCGCGTGGGCGGCATTCCGTCCTGATTCAAAACTGTACGAATGATCGGACTTGTCTGGCTCTCGCGGCGCGGAAATCAAAGCGCGCGGAGCCGGACGACTCCTTCGCGAATCAAGCGGATCCGCAACGCAAGCAACAGCAGGACGATCGCGCCGTAGGTCAACGGTTCGCGCACGTCAAGTTTGACGAGCCAAACGAAATGCGCGATGACGAGCAACGCCGCGAGATAGACGCCGCGATGCAGCATCGTCCAGCGTCTGCCCAGCCGCTTCATCCAGCCCTTGGTCGAAGTGAGCGCGAGCGGCAGCAAAATCAGGAACGCCGCCGCGCCGACGAGCGCGTACGGTCGTTCGAGAAGCGCGCCCTGCAACAACGCGAGATCGAATCCGTAATCCACGCCGATAAACATCGTCGCGTGCGCGAGCGCGTAGAAGAACGCGTACAGCCCCAGCGCGCGGCGCACCTTGAGCGCGGACTTGAATCCAAAGAGCGTATTCGCAGGCGTACACGCGAGCGACAACACGAGCAAAATCAGCGCGGTCTTGCCCGTCCGCAGAATGGTTTCGCGAATCGGTTCCGCGCCTAACTGATTCGTCAGCGCGTCCCAGACGATCACCGCGAACGGAATCCACGCGCCGATATGCACGACAACGCGCAGCCATTGTGTTCGGAGTGCGTGGAGCATCGTCAAAAATTCTTCCGCAAATCCATTCCCGCGTACAACGGCGCGACCTGATCGGCGTAGCCGTTGAACAAAATCGTTTTGCGGCGACTGAATTCGCCGATGCGACGCTCGGTTGCCTGCGACCAGCGCGGATGCGACACATCGGGATTGACGTTCGCGTAAAAGCCGTATTCATTTGGCGCGGACTCCATCCAAAACGAAATCGGCATCGCTTCGACGAGATCGATCTTGACGATGGATTTGATGCTCTTAAAGCCGTACTTCCACGGTACCACCAATCGAATCGGCGCGCCATCTTGCGGTGGCAGTGGCTTGCCGTACAAACCCGTCGCCAGAATCGTCAAGTCGTGCATCGCTTCATCGAGCCGCAACCCTTCGACGTAGGGCCAGTCGAAATACGAATCGCGCTGACCTGGCATCTGCTTCGGATCGAGCAAGGTTTCAAAGCGGACGTACTTGGCTTTCGACTGTGGCTCAACTTGCGCGAGCAATTTCGAAAGTGGAAAGCCGAGCCAGGGAATGACCATTGACCACGCCTCGACGCAGCGCAGGCGATAGATGCGTTCTTCCTGCTCGAACTTGAGCAGGTCTTCGAGTCCGAACGTGCGCGGCTTGTTGACGAGTCCGCCCACCTGCACCGTCCACGGCGATGTTTTGAAATCCTTCGCGCGCGGCGCGACATCTTCCTTGTCGAGCGAGAATTCATAAAAGTTGTTGTAGTTGGTGATCGTATCGAATGGCGTCAATTTGTCGCCCAGTTCGTCCACGCCCTTGCTTGCCTGCGGCGATGGTTGCGCGATCGTTGGGCGCGCTGTCGGCGGCGGCGATGGAACGCCGCACGCGCTCAACAGCGCGCCCGCCGCGACCGCGCTCGCGGCGGCGATGAATTGGCGTCGCGTGAAATATAAATGTTCGGGCGTAATTTCCGATGCTGGAATTTTTTCCATATCAACCTCGTGGTGATTACCCATAACCCTGGAGTGTCATTGCGAGGAGCGTTTTTTGCGACGAAGCAATCCCCAAGTTGCAAGGAGATTGCTTAGCGGAGTTTACACTGAGCGAAGCGAACGTGCTCGCAATGACACTTGTGGGTAATCACCAACAACCTCCGATTGACCAGTTTTGAACGGCGTGCTATACTTTCACTGCACATTATAGTGGCTTTTCCTTACGCCAGCGTTAACCAATCCTAAATAATTTCTTAAGAATTTTGTCACCTCCGCGCAAGAATTCGCGCGTACAATCGGAAACGGAATGACCAATCAACGGATTCTTGTCGTGGACGACGAGCCGCAAGTGCTCGAAGTCCTGAAATTGTATCTGACTCGCGATGGTTTTCGCGTTCACACGGCAGCGGACGGCGAAGCCGCGCTGTCCGCGTTTGAAACGCACGCGCCCGATTTGGTCGTGCTCGATTTGATGCTGCCCAAACTCGACGGCTTGAGCGTGTTCAAGCGGCTGCGCGCTCAGCGCGCGGTGCCGATCATTATGCTGACTGCGCGCGGCGACGAAGTAGATCGCGTGCTCGGTTTGGAACTCGGCGCAGACGATTACGTCGTCAAACCATTTTCGCCGCGCGAAGTGGTCGCGCGCGTTAAAAATGTGTTGCGCCATCGCGCGCCTCCCGCCGACGATTCTGGGGAGCGCGCCATCGCGCTGGGCGATCTGCGGATCGATCCAGGCGCGCGCGCGGCGCAAGTCGCAGAGCGCCAAGTCGAATTGACGAGCAAGGAATTCGACCTGCTCTATTTTCTGGCGCGCCATCCTGGTCAGGTTTTCACGCGCGCGCAATTGCTCGACAAGGTGTGGGGCTATGAATTCTTCGGCGACGCGAGTACGGTGACGGTGCACATTCGCCGCCTGCGCGAAAAAATCGAAACGAACCCTGCCGAGCCGCGCTATCTCGCGACGGTGTGGGGCGTCGGCTACAAGTTTGAGAAATAACCACGCATCACGTATCACGTGTTACCTTGTGGCGGAGTAGAAATGTTCTTCATCATTCTTTGGATTCTCGCGCCCGTTTGCGCGCTCGCGCTTGCCGCGTTCTGGCTGCGCGCGCCGCTCGCCGATTTGCAATTCCTCGCGCAGATTTTCGTCGTCTCCGAAATTGTCTCGCTCGCGCTGGGGTGGGCGGCGTACCGCTTGAGCGCGCGCTTGCGACTGGCAAACGTCCAAGTCAAAATCGCGCTGACGTTCGCATTGGGCTTGGTCGTCACGTTGATCAACGTACTCTTCGGCTCGTTCGCGATGTTTCTTTCCGCGCACGACAGCGGCTTGCTGATCGTCTTGCTTTTCTTCGCGACGCTCGTCGCGCTCGGCTTTGGGCAATTGATGTCACGCTCGATCACGCGCAACCTGGAGCATCTCGCGCGCACGGCGGAGCAAATTTCGCGCGGGGATCGCCAGCGCCGCGCGCAAGTTCAATCGGGTGACGAAGTAGAGCAAGTCGCGGAAGCGTTCAACGGGATGATGCAGCGACTCGACGAGATGCAGGCGCGCGAAAAAGAGTCGGAGCAGGCGCGCCGTTCGCTCGTCGCCGCCGCGTCGCACGATCTGCGGACGCCGCTCACGTCACTGCGCGCGATGATCGAAGCGATCAACGACGGCGTCGTCACCGACGAAGCAACCGTGCGGCGGTATCTGATACTGATGCAACAGGAAATCCAAAATCTGTCGCACCTGGTTGACGATCTGTTCGAGTTGACGCAACTCGACGCGGGCGCGCCGCATTGGACGAAAGAACCTGGGTCACTGCGCGATTTGATTTCGGACACGCTGGAAACGCTGAGCGCGCAAGCGCAGGCGAACGGGGTGCAACTATCCGGCGAGGTAGCGCCAACGATTGATCCCGTGCCGATGAATTCGTTGAAGCTGCAGCGCGTCTTGTCGAATCTTTTGCAAAACGCGATTCGGCACACGCCCGCGGGTGGTCACGTTTCCGTACGCGCGCACCTATGCCAAGACGACCAATGTGCGCAAGTTGAAATCGCCGATTCGGGCGAGGGGATCGCGCCCGACGATTTGCCGCGCATTTTCGATCCGTTCTATCGCAGCGAAAAATCGCGCGCGCGCGACGGCGGCGGCGCGGGCTTGGGGCTGACGATTGCGCGCGGCATCGTCGAGCAACACGGCGGAACGATTCAGGCGACGAGCGCGGTGGGCGCGGGCAGCCGGTTCATTTTCACACTGCCGCGCCCTCAAGACGATGACGCGACCAGTTCCTTCGCCCGCCGCAACGCCGCCAATGCCGAATCGAACAACGCGTCGTCCGCCTTGAAAATGTTCTCCGCGCCAAACAGCGCGCTCGCGCCCGACGCGTCCAAGGTCTCCGCCACCTGATCGCGCACGCCGCACAACAGCACACGCGTCCCGTGACGCTTGGCGCTGGCGGCGATCCGTTCGAACGCCGTCACCCCCGTACTGCCCAACAACCGCACGCGGCGCAACCGCAAAATCGCCACCCGGATGCCGGAACGAAACAACGCGTCGAGTCGCGCTTCCAGATCATCCGTCGCGCCGAAATACAACGCGCCTTCGACGTGAATGAGCGCGATCGGCGCCGGATGTTCCAGCAACTCGGCGTAACTTTTCTCGATGAATTTGCCGTCGCGCTCGATCAGATAACTCAACTGCACGTTGCTACTTTCGTACAGATACAACCCGATCGACAACAACACGCCGAGATAAATCGCATAGTGCAACGGTAGCACCAAGGTCGCGATGAACGTCACGAGAAACGTCGCGCGACTCGTCACGCGGCTCTGCCAGGTCAGCTTGATATGCTCGACATCAATCATCTTGACCGCCGCGACGACGACCACGCCCGCCAAGCCCGCCATCGGGATGCTTCCCAGCCAGGGTGCGAACGCGAGCAAGGCGAGCAGAACGAATCCGCCCGAGAACGCGCCCGCGATGCGCGTGCGCGCGCCGCTGCTGAAATTCACCGCGCTGCGCGCCAACGAGCCCGACGAGGGAATGCCTTGCGACAAGCCACTCGCAAGCGACGCGAGCCCTTGCCCCACGAATTCGCGCGACGCGTCAATCGTCTGTCCCGTCGCGAGCGCGATTGATTTGGCAACGGAGGTCGCCTCGACCAAGCCAAGCAGCGCGATCGCGCCGCCGCTGACCAGCAACAGTTGGAGCGTGCCCGGATCGAGCGCGACCTGGGGCACGTGCAACCCGAACACCGCATCCGTCATCGCGCCAATATCGCGAATCAGCGTGACGTTGTGCGCCGACCCGCCGAAAAGTTGCGCCACCAGCGTCGCCGCCACGAGCGCGAGTAAGGGCGCGGGCAAGTTGGGATTGATCCGGCGACACGCGATCAGCACGAGCATCGTCGTCAGCGCGATGATCGCGACGAAGGGATTCCACTGCGGCAGGTTGCGCGCGAGTTCCAGCGCGATCAGCGGCACGTCGGTCGCGGTGACGCGCGGCAAGCCCAGCAGGTTGCTCGTCTGATTGAGCAGAATGAGCAGACTGGCGCCGGTGAGAAATCCGGTCAACACCGAGTTGGAAACGAAACGGATGATCCCGCCCAAGCGAAGCGCGCCGAGTGCGAATTTGATCGCGCCGCTAACGAGCGCAACTGCAAAAACAATTTCGACGGCATCGGTGCGAGTCGCCACACCCGCCAATGTTCCCGCGACGACCAGCGCGACTGAATTCGTCGGTCCGGTAATGAGATGGCGTGAACTGCCAAAGAGCGCGCCGAAAATTGCCGGAAGAATCGCGGTGTACAATCCGTAGATCGGCGGAACGCCGGCGATGATCGCATACGCCATACCTTGCGGCAGCGCGATCATCGCCACCGTCAGCCCCGCGATGAAATCGGCGCGGAATGCCGTTTGAAAATAAGCAGTTATCCCTTTCATCGGTGCGAGCCGTGACATTGTTTGAATTTCTTGCCGCTCCCGCACGGGCATGGATCGTTGCGTCCGGCGCGCGCGATTTCTTGTTCGAGTGCGGCTTGCTCGCGCGCGAGTACGAACACAATCTCGGCGGGCGGATGTTCGCGGCGAATCAACTCTGCCATCATTTTCATCGGGCGATCGATGTGCGCGAAAAATGCTTTGAACCCGTCGCACAGATAATTCAACCCGGGTTCGCCGTCGCGTGTCACGCGCAAACGATCCTTGGGACAACCGCCGTTGCAGATGAAACGCACCGAACATTCGCGGCAGGCGCGCGGCAGCGTATCGCGCTTGTCCGCGCCGAATTTGCGTTGTGGCGCCGAACCGACCAGCGCGGCGAGCGGCGTGTCCGCGAGGTTGCCCAACTTGAAACGCGGCTCGACGAAATGATCGCACGCAAACAGGTCGCCGTTGTGTTCCAGCGCGAGCGCGTCGCCGCAGGTCTCCGCAAAGACGCACAGCGCCGCGCGCTGCCCCAGCCACACGCCCAGCGCGACATCGAAAATCTGGACGAAGACGCGTCCGACATCGCGCCGCACCCACTCGTCGAAAATCGCGATCAGGAAATCGCCGTACTGTTTGCCCGTGACGGAACGCGCGGTCACGCGCGCGCCTTCCTGAAATCCGGTCGCGTTATCGCGTTCGACAATCGGGATGAATTGGATAAAGCGCGCGCCGATTTCATCGCGCAAAAAGCGATACACCGCGAGCGGAGATGCGGCGTTCGCCGCGTGAACCGTCGTGAGAATGTTGAATTCGACGCGATGACGCTCGAGCAATTCGATGCCGCGCCGCACGCGGTCGAAGGTCGGCGCGCCGCGCGGGTCGACGCGGTACGCGTCGTGTTGTGCGCGCGGTCCATCGAGACTGACGCCGAGCAAGAAATCGTGGGCGCGGAAAAATTCGCACCACGCGTCGTCGAGCGTCGTCGCGTTCGTTTGGAGCGTGTTGGCGACGCGCGTTCCGGGCTTGACGTATTTCTGTTGCAGTTCCACCGCGCGGCGAAAAAAGTCAAAGCCCATCAACGTCGGTTCGCCGCCTTGCCACGCGAACATCACCTCCGGCGCGGTCTGCGCTGCGATGTACTGGCGCGTGAAATTTTCCAGCACCGCCTCGCTCATTCGAAACGCGCTGTCGGGATACAAGCGCGCTTTGGAAAGAAAATAACAATAGGAGCAATCCAGGTTGCAGATTGCGCCGCGCGGCTTGAGCATCACTTGAAAGGCAGGCAGGGCAAGCATTTGGAATCCGTTTCACTCGGGTTCAGTATACGTGCGCGGTTTCAATCTCCGCGCGCGAACAATGTGACGTGTATATAGTATTCCT
>VGOB01000079.1 GCA_016865935.1 Chloroflexota bacterium
CCGCACGCGCAACACAGTTTTTGCCAAGTGCATTATCTCTCGAACGCCGCACGTCCCATCGCCGCCGCCGACGAACAGATGAAAATCACTTTGCGGAAAACCGTCCGCACCGAAATCGGTGAGTTAATCAGCCCCAAAACGCCCACAAAAACAGGCGTTTTGACGATCACGGGCATGGTGCCGTCTCCCGTCATCACCGAATCGCCGGGGGTAGCGTCCGAGACCGCCACGCCCGCACCGACCAGCGTCACGCCGCGCGAAACGATCGTGCAAGATCTGCTGGACCGCGTGCGCTATTTACTCACCCTCAAAGCGCGCCCCCCGTTTCGGCTGGCGGGGATCGAGATGGTGGAACAATTGCGCCAAGTCGTGCAGTGTCTCAACCAGTTGTTGCGCTATCAGCCCGAGCCGCGCTTGCACCAATTGCGCGCCGGGTTGCAGCGGGCGCTCAAAGCAGTGCGTGCCGAGTATTGCGATGTGCGCCAAGCGGCGGAGTGGTTGCACCAAATCGCGGAGACCCTCGACCCCGCCGCCGACCCCACACGCACCGGGCAGGAAGTGCAAGCCGATTGGCAAGCCGTCCTGGCGACGATTCAGACTGAGAGTGAAACGCAACCGCGTCTGAAGTCCTATGCCGAAACGATCCGGACGGTCTCGGCGAGTTACGCCCCAGGTTTGTTTCACACGTATGACCTGGCGGAGTTGCCGCGTACCAACAATGCGCGCGAAAGCGAGTTTCGCGATTTGCAGCGGCGGCTGTTGGCGACCACAGGACAACGTGGGGCGACCAAGCGCTGGATTCAACGCAGCGGTGCCTGGGAATTGATTCCTGGCCCCAGCACCCTACGCGAGACAATTCAAGCGCTAACCCAGGTCGCGCCGCAAGAATTCGAGCAAGAACAACAACGGGTGCGCACACATCGGCGTCGGTTTCGGATGCACACGCGCTCAGTCAAACAATCCACTGCTCAACTCAAAGACATGGTGCGGCGTTGGAAAATGCTCCCAGCGGACAATGTGCCCAAGTGACTTTTGCGCTATTGCAAAAAAAGACAGGTAAATCGCGCTTGCGATCTACCTGTCCCCTGTTCCCAGTTTACCGATCATTCAACGTGATGCGGATCGAGCGCGTCGCGCAGACCGTCACCGATGTAGTTGAGTGAGAGAACCGTGAAGAGGATCGCGAGTCCGGGAAAGATCGCCGTCCACGGCGCGTAGGTCATTTGCGCTTGCGCGTTCTTGAGCATATTGCCCCACGTCGCGGTGGGCGGTTGGACGCCAAAGCCGAGAAAACTGAGCGTGGATTCAGTGATGATCGCCGCGCCGACGCGCAGGGTGGCGGCGACGATGATCGGGCTGGCGGCGTTCGGCAAAATGTGGCGGAAGATGATACGGAAATTTCGCGTGCCGGACATCCGCGCGGCTTCGACGAATTCTTTGGCTTTGAGCGACAGGAATTGCCCACGTACCAAGCGGGCGATGGGGGGCCACACCAAAATGCCGATGATGATGATGATCGGCATAGGACCGCCGCTGAGCGTGGGGTTGTTCGTGCTGCGCAACAGCTGCGCCAAGATCAACAGCAGGAACAATTGCGGGATCGCGAGCATATAGTCGGTAAAGCGCATCAGGAAATTGTCAATCCGTCCGCCGTAAAACCCGGCGATGGAACCGATCGTGGTGCCGATGCTGATCGCCATCAGCATCGTCGCCACGCCGATCAAGATCGAAACGCGTCCACCGTCCCACAGGCGCACGAACAAGTCGCGCCCGAGTTCGTCCGTGCCAAAAATATGCGCCGGCGAGGGCGGCTCCCGCATCAGGTCCAGGTGGGTTTTACCGGCGTCGTAACTCGCGAGCCACGGCACGAAGACACAGAGCGCGACGAAGAGTGTGACGACGCCCAAGCCCGCGAGCGCGAGTTTGTGTTTGCGGAAGCGCCGCCAGACCTTGGCGCGCATAGATTCTTGCGGGCGGAGCCGCGTGGACCAATCGAGAGCCAGAGCAGTTGAAGTGGGTTGGGCTTGAGTCATAATTGGGTGATTGGGTGATTGGGTGATTGGGCGAAGCCGCTTGCCGAATCACTCGCGCACCGAATTGTCTAATCGAAGCGAATCCTCGGATCGAGAAACGCGTAGACGATGTCGGTGATAAGACCGAAGAGGACGATCAGCGTCGCGCTCATCATCAGTACGCCCATCATCACGGCGTAATCGCCGCGCTCGATCGAGTTGAAAAAGAGCCGTCCCATTCCGGGCCACGAAAAGATCGTTTCGGTGATGACCGCGCCGGCGAACAAGCCGGGAATTTCCAAGCCGATGATCGTGACGAGCGGTTGAACGGCGTTCTTGAACGCGTGCTTCACCAGCACGGCGCGCTCGTGCAATCCTTTGGCATACGCTGTGCGGATGTAATCTTGATGCAACACGTCCAGCATCCCGGCGCGCATATAACGGATGTGGTGCCCCAGACTGAAAAAGACCAACACGCTGGCAGGCAAGATCAAGTGCCTGAGCCGATCCTCGAATGAAAACGGCGCGCCGATGGTGAACATCCCGCCGCCGGGCAGGAGTGGTCCACCCGTGTCCGGACTCTTGAGCGTGACGTTGAAGATGATGATCACGATCAAGCCGAACCAGAAAATCGGCATCGCTTGACCGATGAATGCGATCGTCGTCATCAAATGATCGAACCAGGAGTACTGACGGATCGCGGAAAAAACGCCGATGGGAATGGAAATCAGCAACGCGAGGATGAATGCCGTGAACGAAAGATAGAGCGTGTTCGGGATTTTCTCGGAGATCTCGATTAGCGCGGGGCGCCGCGTGACCTCAGAGATGCCCCAATCGCCGCGGATGACGGCGAATAGCCAGTTGACGTAGCGTTCGTGAATCGGCGCATCCAAGCCCAATTCCTTTTTCAGGCGCATCAAATCTTCGGCAGAGATGTTCGGATTGTTTTCGTACGCGGCAAGCGGTCCGCCCGGAATCAGGTTCATCAGCACGAACACGGTCAAACTGATGACGAGCAGAAGCGGAATCGCTTGGATGATGCGGCGGATGATGTAGTTTGTCATCGTTGGATAGTTGGGGAGTTGGATAGTTGGATAGTTGGATAGTTACGCGGGCGACTCAGACCACGCAACTATCCAACTATGAAACTATGCAACTATCAAACTATTTGAGCGACCAGTCTTCCGCGTTCCAGCCGTTGTTGTCCCACGCGTTCGGGACCCAGCCGAGCAAACGATCGCGATAGGAATCGAGGTCGAGGCGTTGATAGAGGTAGATCATATTCGTCGCCTCTTGCCCGGTCTTGACGATCTGGCAGTACAGGTCGCGCCGTTTGTTCATATCGGGTTCGGCGGCGGCTTTCTTCAGCAGATCGTCCACCTTGGGATCGTTAATACGCGTGTAGTTCAAGCCCCCCTTGTTCCCTTCGTGCGGGATCATCCACGAGGCGAACAAGTTCGTCATCTGGCTATGCGGATCAATGCCGGCGTTCGTGGTGTACATGATGATGTCGAAATTACCCCGTCGCCGCGGCGAGGCGGCGTCCCAGTTGCCGATGACGACGGACGAGGGCGCATTCTCGATGTACAGATCAACGCCAATCGCCTTCATATCTTCGACGACGAGCACCTGCGAATCTTCGCGCAGTTTGTTGCCGGAAGTCGTCGAGTATTTCAAGCGGAGGCGCGTGCCATCGGGCGCGGTTTTGACACCCTTGGAGACGCGGATGCCATCCGCTCCGGGCGCCCAGCCCGCTTCATCCAGCAATTTCTTGGCGAGCGCGACATCGTACCCACGCGGTTTGAAATCGGCGCACTGGAAAAAGCCGGCGTTGATTTCGTTCGTGCCGGGCTTGGCTTTGCCGAAGAGCAATCGGTCAATGATGCGTTGTTTGTTGATGCCATACTCGATGGCTTGGCGCACCTTGACATCGCTCAGGATGAGGTGCGGCTTGGTCGGATCGGCGGGATCCTTGTTCTCCGCCATATTCAAGAACAACCGCTCGCCGCCGATTTGCATCGGGTCGGAGATTTTGACGTTCGTCATTTTCTGCAACAGTGGGAAATCGGCTTCGGTGTTGTTCCACATAATGTCCACTTCGCCGCTGTTCAACAGCTGCATTGCGACTTCGGACGAGGGGACGATGCGGATCACGATTTGATCGAGGTACGGCTTGTCCTTTTCGCGATAGTTCGGATTGCGGGACAGCGTGATGAACGAATCGGCTTGCCATTCATCTAGCTTGAAGGGACCGGTGCCGAGGGGCTTGCGGTTGTACGCCCAGTTCTTCTGATCCTTGGGATCGCCGCAATAGTGCTTGGGCAGAACGAAACTATCGAAGAGCGTGAGGTACGGCGCGTAGAAATTCTTGAACTTGAGGACGACCGTGTTGGGATTGGGACATTCGATCTTGTCAACTTCCGCGTAGCCCGTGGTTGACACCACGCCGACGCCCGGCGTCATAATCGCTTCCTGCGTGAACTGGAAATCGGCGCAGGTGAGCGCAGTGCCGTCCGACCACTTGATGCCTTCCTTGAGATTGTAGGTGATCGTCTTGCCATCGTCCTTGACGCCGCCATTTTGGACAGTGGGCACTTCTTTGGCAAGGTTCGGGACGCGCGCGCCATCGGGCATCACTTTGGTAAAGCCCTCGACGATGAAGACATTCACTTCATCCATCACCGTTTGCGTGCCGAGGTTGGCGTTGAGCGTGATGGGGGATTGCCATACTGCCATCGTCACTTTGCCGCCCTTTTTGGGACCTACCGTTGGCACAGCCGTCGGCGCGGTGGTCGGCGCCGGGGGTTTGGTCGCTTCGGGTGGTTTGGGCGCGTCGGTCGGCTTGGGTGCCGCCGGTACATCCGTGGGCTTGGGCGCAACGGGGGCTTTGGTTGGTTCGGGCGCGGCGCACGCGGCGAGGACAAAGACCAGAACCAATAAACCAAACAACATCAATTTTCGTGCAGACATTCTTCTCCTCCTTGAAAATTTAATCGCACACTGTGAGTCAAAGCAAAATGGAATTCGATGCGATACCATCACCTCCTTGCTGGAAGAATCAGCAAAGTATTACAGGGAAAATCGTAGGGCAATGTGAAGAATGAGTGGGCAAATTGAATTGACGTGATTTTAACACGAACCTACGGATTCGTCAAACGCTTCTGCTGAAGCGCGATCAGCAAGTACTTGCCCGCCGATTCGATGTGTCGCCGCGCGAGTCGCGCGGCTTGATTCGCCGCGCGGCGTTCCAGCGCGGCGAGAATCGCGTCGTGTTCCTGCGGATCCAGGCGCTCGCGTCCGGGAATGGGACGCGTGGCGGTATCGGCAAAGTTGTTCAGCAGCATCGAGGGGAAAAACGCCCACAGTTGAGTCAAGGCGTGAATCAGGTACGGTTTGCGGCACGCGTGGAAGATAATGTGATGAAAGCGCCGGTTCAGTTCGCGATATTCCGCGATATGCCTGGGACCCAAGTTCTTTTTCATCTGCGCTTGCAAATCTTTGAGCGACGCGATTTCTTCCGGGGTGATCGTCTTGGCGGCGATCAAGGCGGCGCGCCCTTCCAGAAAACCGCGGTGCGCGTACACCTCTTCCACATCGTCCGGCGAAAATTCGACGACGCGCACGCCGCGGTACGGCAAATGTTCGATCAGCCCTTCGGCGATCAGTTCCTTGAGCGCTTCGCGCACCGGCATCTGGCTCACGCCGAGTTCCTGCGCGAGGTGTTCCTGACGCAACCACGCGCCGGGTTTGAGGCGTCCGGTTTGGATCGCCGCGCGCAGTTGGTCGGCTACGGCGTGGTGGAGTTGTTTGTGGTGTTGCGGACTAGGCATCGTCGCCAGCGCTCCCTGGCTTTTTGATATTTGATATTCTATCTAATTTCTGCACAGAGCATACCACGAAATCGGGTTGGCGTCAAGGGGTTGGCGAACATTTTTTGATTGCGGCGCGCCGGATGGGGACGGCTTGCCCTCAATTAAGCGGTTGCGGGCTAAATTCACGCCGCTGTTACCAAGTTGGTACACGTTTTGACACTTGCCCTGGACGCGGTACAAATCGGCGGATATGATCCGGTCTGGAAGATTCGCGTAATTCGCGGATCAAAGCGCGTTGGCTGGCGCGTTGTTTTTCTCCAACCCGCGCGCGTACTCATCCAACAATCGTTCGAACGCGCGCACGTCGTCGCACAACATTAGCGCGTGCCGGAGCGCCGCCGCGCCGTGCCCGAATTGCACGTACCGATACGCGTGTTTGCGGAACAGCACCAAGCCGTTGGGTGCGCCGTAAAATTCCAAGTGACGCGCCAGATGGCGGCGCATCAGCGCGATTCGTTCGGCGGGTGCGATGTGAGCGCGATCGGTGCGCGCGAAAATCCAGGGATTGCCGATTGCCGCGCGTCCGATCATCACGCCGTCGCAGCCGGTCTGCGCTTTGATCCGCGCGATGTCCGCGACCGTTTTCACGTCGCCGTTGCCAAGCACCGGAATCTTTACCGCGCGCTTGATCTCCGCAATCGCGTTCCAATCCACGACGCCGGTGTACCCTTGCGCTTTGGTGCGCGCGTGCACCGCGATCAAACTCGCGCCGTTTTCCTCCAGAATGCGCGCGACCTCCAAATAGTTGCGCGTCCGCTCATCCCAGCCCAAGCGAATCTTCGCCGTGACCGGCACGCGCAACGCGCGCGTCAGCCGCGCGAACACGCGCGCGATTTTTGCCGGATCGCGTAACATCCCAGACCCCGCGCCGCGCTCGGCGATTTTGCGGACGTAGCATCCTAGGTTCAGGTCAATGATGTCAGGTCCCGCGTCCTGCAAGCGTTGCGCGGTTTCCACCAGGCGATCTTCGTCGTGTCCGTATATCTGGATCACCTTGGGAGACTCGCGCGGATCGAATTGGAGTTTGCGCGCGGTGATCGGATCAGGTTCGCTGCGGCGCGACAAGCTGTCAACGCTGACGAACTCGGTGTACGCCATCGCCGCGCCGAATTCGGCGCAGAGCGCGCGAAACGGCAAATCGGAATAGCCGTCCATCGGCGCGAGGATCAGATCGCCATAGACCGGCACCGCGCGCACGCAAAAAATCGGTTGACGCGTCATCGGTTCCATCGCGCGCGATTATACCACGTTGCGAAACGTCGCGCTAATTTGAATTCGCGGGGTTTCCCAAAGGTTACTGGACAGGCGATTCAAATCGCGGCAACGCCGGCACAAAGCCCACCTGCGCGAGTTGACGCAACGCGAGCCGACGAAGGTCGGCTTTGTGATTTTGTTGCGGCGACTTAGTCGCCCGTTCTACGGCTGGTGCAAGTCCCTTGACAACCGTCTTTTGTCATTTCGAGACGCTTCGCGCATACCGCCGATACGCGGTATGTCTGCCGCCAGAAACTTGCTCTTGCGAGAACGCCCCCGAATGAATTCGGGGTCTCAGCGAGGCGCGAAGCGAATCGGTTGCAACCGATTCGCTTCGCGCAACTCGATTTATCGAGTTTTCACCTCGTTGCGCCGCCGATTTCCAATCGGCGGCGCCGCAAGTCTGCGCAAGTTTCTGGGTAGGCGCGGTTTTTGCGTCGAGAAATCTCGGTTGGGCTACCTGAGATTTCTCGCTTCGCTACCCGGAACATGTCATTTCGACGAGCGTGGTTTGCGAGGAGAAATCTCCAGCCCCGTCAGAGATTTCTCGTCGGCACGAATCGCCTCCTCGAAATGACAGTTCTCGGCTTGAACACGCTTTGCGCGCGCGCGGTATGCGCGAAGCGTCTCGGAATGACAGGTACGCGACTTTGCGCCAGCCGTGTCGCCCGTTCCACGGCTGGTGCAAAGTCTATTGACTTGCCAACCAACCTAACCCCCGCCCCTTCCCTGCGAGGGAAGGGGAGCAACTTTCCCCCTTTCCTCGTAGGAAAGGGGGCAGGGGGATAGGTCGGACGCGACTTTGCGCCAGCCGTGTCACCCGTTCTGACACGTTCTGACGCGTTTGACGAACCTGGGGATTTGTGCTACACTAAGGAGCGTCGGAGAACAGTTTTCGGAACAAATCGCCCCTCTACCGGTGGCATTTTTCCAAATCAAAGGAGAATGGAATGGAATCCAAGTTGTACGTTGGCAATCTTCCCTACAACGTTACTGAAGATGACCTGCGCGGTTTGTTTGCCCAAGCCGGTGAAGTCAAAGAGGTGGCGTTGATTATGGATCGCGCGACAGGACGCTCCAAGGGCTTTGGCTTTGTCGAAATGATGACGCAAGCCGAAGCCGAAAAGGCGATCCAACTGCTGAACAATCACGATATGGGCGGACGCCCGCTCAAAGTCAGCATGGCGCGCCCGCGCGAAGAACGCGGTCCCGGCGGGGGCGGAGGCGGCTATCGTGGTGGCGGCGGGCGCGGCGAACGACGCGGCGGCGGTGGCGGTCGCGGCGAACGACGCGGATCCTACTAGCCCTTTCAGACTTCCGAAGTTGCTCTAACTTCGGAAGTCTTTTTCAATTGACCCGATGAAAGCGCGGTGGATATGAAACGGCTCACCTGGTTTGTCGTTGGATTTCTGATCGCCTTGCTCGCGGGATGCGCGCCGGCTCCCTCCACTCCCAGCATCGTCAGAGAAACCGTGACTGTGATCGTCAAAGAAACGGTCCAAGTGACCGTTCCCGTTCCAGTCACGGTGACGCCTGCGCCGACGCCCACGCTCAAGCGCGGCAGTACGCTGATCATCGCGCGCGCCGAAGACGTGAGCGGATTGGATCCGCACAAACAGAGCGCGCCCGCGTCGCTGCGCGCCATCGAATTGCTGTACGATCCGCTCCTGACCTTCGACCCGGATCTCAAAGTCATTCCCAACCTTGCCGAAGCGTGGAAATGGTCGGACGATGGCAGGGCGTTGACGATCACGTTGCGCGCGAATGTTAAATTTCACAATGGCGATCCACTCACGGCGGACGACGTCAAATTTTCGTTCGAGCGCATTTTGGACGACAAGACCTTTGCCGCCGCGCGCGCGTTTTTCACCGACATTGATCGAATCGAAGTGGCGGATCCGGCGACGGTGACGTTTCGTTTGAAACGCGTGAACGCGGCGATCCTCGCGGCGATGGCACACTCGAACGCGGCAATCGTCTCCAAGAAATTCGTGACGAGCGGCGGCGCGTTCAACAAGGAATCGGCGGGGACGGGCGCGTTCAAATTGACGCGCTGGGAGCCGGGGCGTGTGTTGACGCTGACCGCGCACAAAGATTTTTGGATTCCCGGTTTGCCGCGCGTGGATGGCGTCGAATTCCGCACGGTCGCGGACGACGCGGCAGTGCTGGCGGGTTTGCGCGCCCAGACGTTCGATTTTGGAATTCTGAATGATTGGCGCGTGGTCTTGCGCGCGCAGACGAGCCCTCTGACGATCACCCGCGCGCGCGCGCTCGGTTATTACGCGCTGATGTTGAATTCGAGCCGGCGCGCATTCAACGACGCGCGCGTGCGGCAAGCCATCGCCTGCGCGTTGGATCGTCAGGAAGTTTTGGATCTCGCCGCGTTCGGCGAAGGGCAAGTGACGGGACCCGCCACGCCGCCGTACTATCGCGCGAACGTGAGCGATCTGTTTTGTTATCAGAAGGATTGGGGCAAGGCGCGGCAGTTGTTGACCGACGCCGGACGCGCGTCCGGTTTGCGTTTCAAACTGATGTTGCCCAGCGAAAACCCGACGCTTGCCGCCGCCGCGCAAAATATTCAAACGCAATTGCGCCGCGCCGGAGTGGAAACCGATCTCGAAGTTTTGGAGCCCGGCGTTTACGGCGACCGGTGGTACAAAGCCGATTTCGACGCCGCGCTCGCGTCGCCGAACGGCTATCCGGATCCGGACGTGATGCTCGCGCCGTACTGGCACAGCACAGGCGAGATCAATCGGATCGCGAATTATCGCGACGCGGAACTGGACAAGTTGCTGGAACAAGGGCGCGCGACGCTCGATCCGGAAAAGCGCAAACCGATCTACGATCAGATTCAGAAAAGATTGACCGACGCGGTGCCCTGGGTCTGGTTGTTTTCCGGCTACGATTATCGCGTGATGCAGCCGCACGTCAAAGGATTCACGCCGCTCTCGAACGGCTCGCTGATCAACGCGCGCGAAATTTGGATGGACAAGTAATGCCCGAACTGCCCGAAGTGGAAACGGTCGTGCGCGATTTGCGCGCGCTCGTGATCGGTCGCACGATTGTGAGCGCGCGCGTGCATTGGCAGCGCACGATTGCGACGCCGCGCGCGCGCGCGTTCGCGCGCCAAATTCGCCAGCACAAGATTCGCGCGATCACGCGGCGCGGCAAGTATTTGATTTTTCATTTGCGTTGTAGGGGCGACCGGCCGGTCGCCCCTACAAAATACCTGCTCGCGCATCTCCGAATGACCGGCGGATTTGATTTGGTCGCGCGCGACGCGCCGCGCGACCAACACATTCACGTTTGCCTGCAACTCGACAATGGCGACGAGTTGCGTTTCCGCGACCCGCGCAAGTTCGGGCGGATGTGGCTGGTGGACGATCCGGCGCAAGTCGTGGGCAAACTGGGGCCGGAGCCGCTGGAGATTTCGGCGCGCGAATTTCACACGCGGATCGCAAAACGACGCGGCAATCTAAAACCGCTGTTGCTCGATCAGAAATTTCTCGCGGGCATCGGCAACATTTACGCGGACGAAGCGTTGTGGTACGCGCGCTTGCATCCGCTGCGCCAGGCGGAATCGTTGACGCGCGTCGAGCGCGGACGCTTGTATCGCGCGATCCGCCAAGTGTTGACGCGCGCGATTGCTGTCGGCGGGACGAGCATTGACGTGATGTACCGGCGCGTCAACGGAATGAGCGGCGGCTTTACTGAAAGTTTGCGCGCGTTCGATCAAGAGGAACGCCCCTGCCGTCGCTGTGGCACGCCGATCCGGAAAACGATCGTCGGTCAGCGCGGCACGCATTTTTGTCCGGTGTGCCAAATCGTCTAGCGCGTGGATCGCTTGGGCGCAACGCGTTCGATCACCCACACGGCGAGCGCGCCGATGCCAACGGCGAGGATGCTCGCCAGCCAAAAATAAAAACCGACGTCGTACGATTTGAAGATCATCGTGTTGACGAACGCTTCGTCGAGCGGCACGGTTTTCCCCACGAACGAAAACGCGTCGAGCGCGATGAAAAACGCGAGCGCGGTCAGCGCTATCGTCAAGAACCAGCGGCGAAAGAACGCGAGCACGAGAGCCAGCCACCAGAAGAAATGGGCGAACCACGCGAACTGACCCAGGAAGACGCCCATCCAGCCGCCCAACAACACTTCATACCCGCGCCACGTTTGCTTGTCGAACACCATCGTAGGCAGCGCGCACGCGATCACGTACAAGATCAAACTGACGAAAATCACCGCGAGACTGCCCCAGCATCCGACGCCGGAAAAGAAGGGGCGTTTGGTTTTAGTAGGCGGCGCACTGGGGGGAACTGTATTTTCGCTCACTGAGGATTCTCCCTGAAAGTAATGTGCGGCGGATTATACGCGCATCGCGCAATGCTGACAAGACCCCTTGGGAATTTTCGATTGGCGATTTTTGATTTTCGATTTTGACAACGCGCGCGTAAGGGGAGTATAATCAATTTGTAAATTTCCACTGCCGTGCGATGGATCGGGTTGGCTCGAACGAGGAGCAGCAAAGATGCTGGCTGGCGCGAGGATGTGGAGCGAACAAAATAGTCTGGCACAATGATCCGCCTGTGACTTTGCGCGTGTGTCTGCGCGCGTCGAGCGCGGGCGTATTGTTTTTTACGGGATGACTTGACGAGCGGAAAGGTGGAAATGGGGAAAAGCGTCAAGGGCTAGGTATCCCCGTTGGATCCCCGACACTACTTGACGTGGATCGCACACCGTTGGTTGGATCCCCGTCCAGTTTTTGATCGTGGCTTGTATGTTTGCGCCCCAAAGATTATCACCGTTCCTCGTTCGTGCTAAATCGCCAACTTGCCAGCGCAAAAAACAACCCCGCATATCCGAGCAACGCCAACGCGGGAAGCGCTACCGATTCGATCCCCAACCCGCGAATCGAAATATTCTTAAAGCCATCCATCGCCCAAGCGACAGGGGAAAGATGCCCGATGGTTTGAAACGTCTCGCCCGTAACTTCCAGCGGCACCCACGCGCCGCCTAAACCCGACAGCAAGAACATCGGCACGAGTGAAAAGGTAACGGCTTGCTCGTCGGTCTTTGCCAACACGCCGATCAGCAACCCCAGCGCCGCAATGCACAGCGCCGCGCTCGCCGCCACGATCAAGATCGCGCCTGGCGCGCGCGCGTAATCGACGCGCAAGATTAGCCCGCCGAACAGCACAAGCGCGATGAACTGGGAAAAGATCAGGGTAAAAATGGCGAGATAATGTCCCAACAAAATGTGAAGGCGATTGGTCGCGGTCGTCAGCAAGCGTTGCAGCGACCGCGACTTGCGTTCTGCGACGATGATTTGCGCGGCGGTGAGCAAGCCAGCAATCGCGAACTGTAACATCATTCCTGGCGATGTGTGCGCGAGCGACGCGCTCTGATTACTTTTCTTTTCCGCTTTCACAATCGTGCTGGTCGTTTCTGTGACAGCAATGGGTGGATTCTTCCACGCCGCAAGCGATTGCTCCAAGGCGTACTGAAAAGGCGCACGGTTGCCGATCGTTTGCTCTATGATCGTCGCCGTCCGCACCGCGCTGTCCAAGCGTCCCGCGACGGCGATCACTTCGGCTTCCACGGTCGTCGTCGCCCTTGTGCCTTTGTCGGCAATGAGTGTGAGCCGCGCGGATTTATTTACCAGCAGCGAGCGACCATATCCATTCGGCACGATAATCGCGCCTGCCAGTTTCCCTTCGGCGACGAGCTCTTCCAGATCAGCCGGCGCGCGCGTCGTCACGTTGAGGCGAATGATATCGGATTCGGCAAACAGATCGCGCAGCCGTTTACTCAATCGGCTGGAATCTTGATCGAGAAAGCCGACTGGCAGGCGCGTGTCCGATGCGCCGCCGCTGAATCCACCAAACGCAAAACCAAAGAGCAACGTAAACGCGATCGGCATAATCAGCAAAAACATAAACGTTTTGGGATCGCGCAGCAGTTGCAAAAGATCTTTGGATGCAATGTCGAGTATGCGGATCATACGACACTCTACGCGTACCGTTGGTTGAACCGCCAGACGCCGATGACGAAAAACGCAACGCTCCACACGAACATTGCCAGGACGGTCAGCAAAACATCCAAAGCGTTGTTGCCGTTCATCATTTGCAACAGTCCGCGAATCGCCCAACCTTGCGGCACCAAGAGCGATACCGTCTCGCTCAACCGCGCGGCGCCCGGCGAGTTCAACGCGAAAATGCTGATCATTCCCAACATTCCCGTAATCGTCAACACGCCGCCGAACAAGACGCCGCTCTGCTTGGTGTCTTTCATTAACGAATTGACGAAAATGCCGAACGACGACGCGATGAACACGATGCCCACCGCAACAGGCGCGACGAGATCCAGCGCGCCCCATTCGATTTGAAAGATCAAGCGCGCGGCGATGATCAAGGTGATCACCTGTACCAGAACGGTGAGAAACACCGCAAGGAATTTTCCGCCCAGGATCGTAGATTGCGGCGTCGGTGTGGTGAACAGGCGCGGCAGCGTGCGTTCCTCTTCCTCTTTGAGAATACTCTGCGCGGTGGATGCGCCCGTGAAAAAAGCATAGAACACCATCATACCGCCCATGATCGGAGCGACGATGCGAAGGAGCGGGTTGTCCTCTTTCGGCGCGGCGGTTGGCGTGCGGGAAATAATCAACGCGCTCGCGACATCTTCTTTTTCCGCGAGCGAAGTATCCAAGTATCGGCGCACGATTTGATTGACCAGAATGTAATCTTGCGGCGACGCCGCGTCCACAAAAACCTTGACGACGATTTTGACGCCCGCCATCCCGTCCATAAAGCGATTGAGAATCGAGCGAATGATCCCAGGTCCAAGCGTCAGCGTTGGATCCTGATAAAACTCGATGGTCGCTTGCGCGTCAGGGTCGGCAAATTTCTTCGAGAAATCAGCGGGGATGATGATCGCGACTTGGGACGTTTGGCTATCCACTGCCGCGCGCGCCGCTTCGGCAGTGGGCGCGCGTGTCACGGTGATCAGCTCGGCGAGGTCGTCGCTCTGCAAAATACTGACGACCAGTTCGCCCAGCGTGCGCGCGTTGGCGCTCCCAGGAATGCCTTTGGTGCTGGTTTGAAACTTGGGACCGCCCGCATCGAGATTGGCGACGATGACCTTGGTTCGGGGCAAGTTGAATCCGCCGTCGCGCGCGAGGTTGCCGAACATGAAATAGAACATTCCCGTCACAAGCAGCGGTACGCCAAACATGAATATCAACGCGGACGCGCTGCGGAACGAGCGAACCAAGTCGCGGAGCGCAATGTCGAAAATCTTCATCTCAATCTCGCAGCGCTCTGCCCGTCAGATGCAAAAAGACGGCTTCCAAATTCGGCTCGCGAATATCCACCGACGTGATGCGCGCCGCCAGCCGTGTCGCCGATTCGAACAAGCGCGGCAAGACCAGGTTGCTGTCTGCGACGAGGACCGTCACGCGTCCATCTTCCGCTGAAACATGCGCGACGCCTTCGACGGCGCGCCAGATCGGCAGCACGCGACTCGCCTCCACGGTCAGCGTCAGATCGATGCGCGTCTGCTCGCCGACGAGCTGCACCAATTCCGCGTTTGTGCCGCCAGCGATGAGTTTGCCGCGATCCATAATCGCAATGTGGTCGGAAAGTTCTTGCGCCTCTTCCATGTAATGCGTCGTGTAGAGAACGGTCATGCCCTGGTTTTTGAGCGCGACCACGCTGTCCAAAATATTGCGCCGCGATTGCGGATCGATGCCAACCGTCGGCTCGTCCATATAGATCACTTGCGGTTTGTGCAGCAACGCCACACCGATATTGACGCGCCGTTTCATTCCGCCGGAGAATTTGCCCACGCGTCCATTCGCGCGGTCAGCGAGTCCGATGATCTCCAAGACCTCTTGCACGCGTTGGCGCAATGCCGCGCCGCGCAAGCCGTACATCTTGCCCCAGAAATCGAGATTCTCGCGCGCGGTCAGGTCTTCGTACAGCGCAATCTCTTGCGGCACAACGCCCAGCACCGATTTCACTTGCATCGGGTCTCTGCGAATCGAATGACCCATTACTTGCGCGTCGCCTTGATCGGGACGCAATAACGTAGACAGGATCGAAATGGTGGTCGTTTTGCCCGCGCCATTTGGACCGAGCAAACTGAAAATCTCGCCGCGTTGAACTTGAAAACTAACGCCTTGCACGGCTTTTAATTCACCGAAAGATTTGTGCAAGTCGGTCACAGAGATCGCGATATTATTTGCGCTCACGCTGGACTCCTACCCAGGATCGTTTGGGAGCATCATATACCGATAACGTCGAAAAATCAACTCTGATCCAGCGCGCGCGAATCTCAAAGATGTTTCTCATCATCGTACTATGCGATGAATCTTTCAGCGCGCGATTTGATCCCTTGCAACATTCCGCGTTCCATGACAAAGTGAATCGGTTCGAGTACAATTGGGACGACCAGCCGCAGCGCGTCGGGCTTGTAGTTGCCGCGCACGCGCACGATCAGCCGCGTCGTCAGCGGCGTGATTTCATCCAGCACAAACGCCCACGTCCAATCTATGAACTCGGTCGGGTTGGAATCGTTCAGCTCGACCACTTGTGCCGTCAGCAAACTCATCGCGATATGCAAGACGAGCGCGCGATGCGGTTCGAGCACCTCGATTTTGAGCGGGGTGACCGGCGAGATGCAAATGACATCGCCGACTTGCAGATTTTGCCATTCGGGCTGAATCTGGTTGGCGCTGTGAATGTTAAGACCCGCGATGTTTTCCAATGCATCGTAGGTGTAGAATCCGCCGCGCCCCACTCCGATTTGCGCCAGCCATTGCCAGACGCGCGACGCCGGCGCGTGAATCGTGATCGCGCGCGTCGTTTCGTACATGGGATGTCGCACGAACTCATCGCCCGGCAACGCGAGTTGTTTTTCATCGTCGCGCATTCCCCAGCGCAAATACCAGGGACGAACCACGAGCGCGTACGCGGCAACTGCCGCCGCGCCCAGCAGGAATCCACCGATTTGTTTTTTCGCCATTTCGTCACTCTTTTTTCTGCCAAACCCAAAACAGCTTCAGCGCGAGCGCGACCCGTTCGCGCATTATTTCTTCGGTCAGCGATTTGGCGCCAATCTCCATCCGCGATAGCGCGAAGATATCGCCGCACGCGTGAACGTTCAGCAACCGGGTGGTTGCCAGGTGATGGAGTTTGGCGTCATCGAGAAACGCGCGCGTGCCTTCGGGGTCGGGTGAACTGACCAAATACTTGTTCCCAAATCCTGGAACCTGCGGGAACTCAACCACGTTGCCGAGTCTGCCAATGACCCAACCCAGGAAGCGATTCCCAAGGTGGGTGACCGAACTTTCAATGTCGGCTTTGGGAAAAATTATGAACGCAGGCAAGTTCAAATGCGGCGAAACAACCGCGACCGCTTGTTGTTCAGGATAACTGGTCTCGTCCCCAGACGTATCAACCAGATCGAAGATGAACAAATCGCAATCGGGCATACGTTTGGCTGCGACATTCTCGAGTTGATACTTGTCTGCATCGGGATTTTTTCGGTCGGTGCGAACGGCGTGATACAAGCGAGCAATCTTGCGGAGAAGTTCAGGCGTCGGTTGCAACGGCGTAAATCCCAGCGCTTGGCTGATTCGCGATTTGGTTTCTTGTTCCTTGCGCTGAGAACGAATCATCCAGAAAACGATTACGCCGAAGAGGGCAACAATGAATAATACGATTGCCAGTTCCAGGTTTGCCAAATGCAATTCCTTTCTACGCCAATTGCGGCTTGAGCCGCCGCGCTTCGTTCAGATGAATAAGGTTGTGCCGCGTGGCGGGCATTAGCAATAGCCCTGCGAGATCGCGACGAGCCCGGCAGTCCGCGCGCCTACTTTTCTTTTCATAGAGCGGTTTCAGCTGCTAACAATCTGCTTCGCCCAACGCGCCGCGCGCTCCAATTCTCCATCCTTGAGCGGACCTTGCTCGCCTGTGACGAAAAAACCTTCCGGCGGCGCGATGAGTTTCCCGCCTTTCTTTTCAAGCGACTGGGCGATGTGGCTGGCGGCGTATCCGCCCTTGTCCACGAGCAAGCGAAAAACTTTCGAGTTGATCGTCTCCAACACAATTCGGGTATCGAATGCCGCGACCCGCACGCCAGCGAGATGGTTTTTTGGCAGCGCGTTCAACAATTTCGAGATGCCTTCAGTCGGTCGAAAGCCGCGCGTGGGCGAGCCGACGATCAAAACATCGCGCCCGCGTATCGTCTCTGCCGATACTTGGCTGACCGACAGCGTTTCGACATTTCCCAACGCGTCGCCCATCGCGCGCGCGATTTTCTCGGTGTTGCCAAAAACCGAATCGTAAACAACCAAGGCGTTCATTTTGCCTCCCAGAATCCAAGACAGCAAAGATTTCGAAGAACCACTACTCAATCCACCGCGCGACCTTGGAATCGGTGCCCAGCACTTTAGGCACCTCGACGATGCGATCGATCACCGCGTCCATCGCCGCGATGCCCTCTCCCTCGACAATCGCGATGGCATCCGGTGCGCCGAAGAGCGCGTCCGCTTTGACGACGCCAGGAATTTTCCGAATCGCCTGCACGACTTTGCGCGGTTGTCGCGTGGTGATGAAAACATACGCCCAGACCTGCATTTCACAACTCCTTTCGCGATTGTTCCGGTCGCACCACGACCAATGCCAGACCGGAAGCGAGCCGCTCAATGTTCGCGCGGGTGGGCTTGAGCAAGCCGTGCATCAACAACATCGCGCGAATCATTACGGGATGCCGCCGCAAGCGCAATTCGAGAAAATCGGCGATGCGTGCCGCGTCGGTGATCGGCTCGGCAAGCGCGGCGAAATGCATTTGCCGAATCTGCACCTCGACACGCGGATGGGCGACGATGTTGCGAAACCAATCGGCTTGCGCGCCGCGCGCCGAGCCGACATAGTACGCGCCATCAATTTCCTCAAATTGCAAAGGCGTCACGCGCGGCAAGCCAGACTTGCGCCCCGTTGTCGTCAGGAGCAAGACCACGCGTTGTGGTCCGCCCCCGCCTGCAATGATCCGTGTTGCCACGCGCTGATTCATAAAGCGCAGCACGCGCCAGACAAAACCGAGATTGGATCGAGCCATTCATTTTCTCCTTCACACAATTGGCACACGCCAACGGTGTTTGTCTTGGTATGCAATGCGATAGAAACCCGACTTAAACCACAAATCGAAAGATGACTGCGCCCAACAGTCTTGCCAGTGCGACTTTGATCGGGTGCGCGCGATGACCCGTATAGAACGTGCGCTCGTTCGCAAGCCAGCCCCGTCCATCCCAGTACGCGTAATCGTATGAATCGGGCGGTTCTCTCTGCCAAGCCAACTGCTGAATCTTGAACGCGATCAGGGAGACCAGCGCGGGGCGCGAGGCGTGTCGTTGCGAGACCGCGCGAAACAATGCCTCGGCAACTTTGGTTGCCTCGGGCTCATAGCGCTCCATTTCATCGGGCGATGCGAGCGCGCCCATTTTGAAACCCGCTTGCCCCACCAGATGAAATCCCCAGGTGAGCAGTGCGGCATTCATGGTGCGCAGGGTATGGTTCGGAGAACTTCCGCCAACCGTGGCAATCGGATAAGCGCACTTGCCGCTAAACGCTGGACGATGACAGACAAAAGCCAGTCGGTCCATCCAGGTTTTGACGAGTCCACTCACATCGTCCACATAAACTGGACTGGCGAGAATGAGACCATCAACCGCGTCCATTTTCGCGCGGAGGCTGACGATGTCGTCTTTCAAGGGGCACGCATTCTCGCCGCGATCGAAACAGAGACGACAACCTCGACAGGGGTGGATGTCCAGATCGCCCAGAAAAATCGTTTCGAACTCCAACGGCGTGTCGTGTTGTTGTGCCAGCGATTGCATCCGAGTCTCGATCAGTTGCACAATGCGAGTAGTATTGCCCTTTTTGCGGTTACTGCCGACCAAAGCCAGAATCTTCATCCTCACAAATCCATTCCTACTCGTTTCTACTTTGGCAATTGATCAGAGAGACTTTTTGCCCATTTCGTCGCGCGTTCCAGTTCGCCGTCTTTCAACGGACCCTCCATTCCTTTGACCAAAAATCCTTCGGGCAGCGCCAGCAGGTTCCCGCCGTTTTTCTGCAGACTCCGGGCGATTTTTGGGGCGGCGTAGCCAAAGATCGTCGTCGCGGTCCTGGTATCGAACGCCGCCACATTAACCTCTTTGAGAACCAGCGACGCTTTCAACATGCGGTGGATTCCCTCTGTCGGAAAGCCGCCGTGAGTTGGCGAACCAACGATCAGCAGGTTGCATCCTCGCAAATCAGCAGGATTCACTTGCCCTACCCGGCACAACTGCCCGCCGATTGCCTTGGCAATTGCCTGCGCGATCTTTTCGGTATTCCCATGAACCGAATCGTAAATGACCAAAGCGTTCACTGCACAATTTCTCCCGACCTTTTCTTCAAAGATCCCTTGGCAACGCGCGCTCTCTCAAAAACGCCAACACATCTTTTTCGAATTGTTTTCCGCCAGCAGGATGTCCCATCTTTTCATACAGGATGAGCCTTGCATTCGGAATGCCTGCCGCTGTTTCGCGGAACAACGCCTCGGTGTAAAACGGGTCTTGCGCGCCCGCAACGACCAGAGTGGGTGCGGTAATTTCTGCCAGCCGGTTTCTAAAATCGTGTTTGTCTTCCGCTTCGACCGTTATCACCAGATCGGATGGATCTTTTGGCGTGTCTAACAACATCAATCCTGAAACAAGCCAGACCATAGGGACGGCAAGATATTTCAGCATTCCAGCGCGAGGAAATATAGAGCCAAACAAAACAACATAGGCAGCCCACCATTTACGTTGCTGTGCCAAGCGTCCCACTTGAAGTTGTAACCGTTTGGCTTCATCGCTCAAGCGGTGTGCGCTCGAATGAATCACCAAGCGGTGAACCAGGTCGGCGTGGTCGGCGGCGAGATGTTGAACGATGGAACCTCCCGTCGAGATGCCAATCACATCCACGGGACCCGCAAACTCCTCCCGAATCATCGCGGCATAGTCATCCGCCATGTTTTGCAAGGTGGACCCTTCCGACAGACCGGGCTTGTGGAGTACAGAGTACACCGTGTAATCCTTTTCCAGAAACTTGTACATCAGCAACATCAATCCGCTCAACCCGGACTGTGGCTTGTTCTCGAACGTCAAGCCCTGAATGACGATCAGCGGTCTCGTTCCCTTGCCCAACCGATTGTAGGGCATACCGTTGCCAAAGTATCCCGCGCTTGCATTCCGATTTTGAGTCTTCTGCGGCATGGCATTACCTTTCATCGTAATCCAGGATCAGCGTGACCGCCCAGTTGCCCACTCAGCAGATAAATGACCAGCGCCACAGCGATCGTCAACCCCACTGGCGCGATGCGGTGGATGGTCAGTAGGAGAAAATAATCCGGTTTGCCGATACTCATTAACGCCCCGCTGGTGAACAAGACAATGACACAGAGCGCCGTCGCGATGAGGAGAATGATCGTCAGGACCGGCGAATTTGCGACTTGTACCATCTTGGAAAATTCGATAACCGTAACGACAACCGCGCCCAGGGCAATCAACTTGTGGATATTGAAGCGCATGCCGTTGTAGGGTTGCCCGGTGTTGCTCAACCAGAAACCAGAGATCAGCGTCAGCAAGAAAAGAATTCCAGGCAGACTGAATTTCATCAAGGTGTCCAAGTCAACCTCTCGCCTCTCTTCGATCTGCAATAGTTCGCGACGATGCCGAGCAAGCGCAACGACAAACATGTTGCGCTTGCTTTCCAGTCATTACGCGGTTTGCTTGGCTGTTTTTCCTTGCACCATCAAGAACGCGCCGAGCGCCATAGAAACAGCGTGAAAAGTAAATCCGAACGCCAAACTGCCTAGATCGGTTGACCCAGGTGTACGGGAGAGAACCCCTCCCACAACCCAGGCAATTCAGATCAGACCGACAATGAGAAACAGGATGCCGCCTGCGCGCAGAACAATTTTCATTTTGAGACTCCTCCTCAACTCATCAGGGCTTGCACGACCAGCCACAACGCCAGAATCGCCGTGACGCCGTGAAAGCCGTACCCGAAGAACGCTTTGCCACTGTGCGCGCCGTACTTGCCGCGGAACACGTCCGCCATTACCGAGACGATTCAGGCGAACGAAAGAAACCACACGACGAACGCCGCAATCCACCACAACATGTTTCATCCTCCTTGATTTTTTGTATGCGCCTGGTTCGGCGCACGAATTGGCTATCCCGATTGCCTTTTCTTCTCGCAGACCAGACCGGTCAGATACGTTGATAGAAAAATCAGAGCGAAGGGAACCCAGGTTCCAATCAGACTGGTGAACATCTCGAAACTTTTTTCAAAGACAGGCGCGACGAGAAACGCGTCCATGCCGACGACGATGCCGACAAAGATCAACGCCGTTTGCAAGGGCGCCGTGTTGCCAAAGCGAGTATGGTAAATCCAGGAAATCAGCGCAAAGACAATCGGCGTGGCAACGGCGTGAATGATCAACGTGTTATCGAGCGTAGTCACGGCTCTGCCGATCCCCATAATTGCGCCGCACAACGCCCAACCGATCAAGGCGTGAATGGCTAAAACGAGCACCTGTGCTGTTTTCATTTGCATCCACCTCGTCTTTCGACATTGTGTTTTGCGTCCCGCGAAGAAACTGGTCGATCAAGAAACGCGGCTAGCCCTTGTCGCCGCGATGACTGGTGTCGAGCGCAAGAAACCTCAAACGATTTCAAACACCGGATGACGCGCCGCTTCCGCCGCGAATGCTTCGATTGGCGCATCGGGCGCGGCGTCGAAATAGGGACGCGTGATTGGCTCCAGAGCGACATATTTCTTCAAGATCACTGCGCGCTCACTCGGAGCGATTTCGATGACGCTCCGGCTCTCGGATTTGCCCGCACGCGTCAGGGTCACATGACCTGCCGCGCGCACATTCCGCACCCAGTTCACTTCGCCGTACGGCGCGACGAGCCAGCGCTTGGCGCCTTCCTCGACGAGCGTGACCGGCGTGGAATAGTTTCTGCCACTCTTGCGCCCTGTCACTGTAAGCACATGGGTGCGGGTGGGCGCGATATTCAGGCGAACCAGCGAACTCATTAGGCGATTGACCAAACGAACCATCGGTGTGACCTGATAGATTTTCGACATAGCGAGTCTCCGTTTTCTGATTTTTTTGGTGCGAACATTCCGCGCGTACTTGCGCCTCGATTACGCGACCTCGTTCTGCCAGATTTTTTTCATTCACTCTTCTTTCAGAATGGTTTGAATATCCTCGACCAGGCGCGTTTGGTCAATCGTCGACAGATTGCTAAGGATCACAATCGTGTAACGCGCGGCTTGATTATACACCGCGATCCCAGAATACCCAGGAATCGTTCCCGTGTGACCGATCCAAGATTGTCCGCCAATGGTCAGGTTACGGATGCCCAGCCCGTAGCCAGTCTGTGTGGGCACATCTTTGTCGGGAGCCGCGATGAACACTTGCATTTGCGCGAGTGTTTGTGCGGAAACAATTTTGGCTGAAAACAACGAATCAACAAAACGCGCCACGTCAGGCGAAGTCGAGAGAATCCCACCCGCCGAAAATGCGCCCGTCTCGAACGCCGAACGAAACCCGGTCAGGTTTTGCCTGCCGAGACGGAGGAGTGATTCGTCGTAGGCGTTGGCAATAGCAAGATCACGCGAATAGTTGCGAAAAAAAGTATCGCGTAGACCCAATCTGTCGAACGCATTCTCTGTGAGAAGCGTCGCGTACTCTTTGGCCATTACGCGTTCCAGAATCGATCCGAGAAGCACATAATTCGAATTGGAGTACTCGTGCCGCGCGCCGGGCGTAAATCGCGGGGGCTGATTTCGAATGACGTCAATCAACTCGGCGGCGCGCCACTCTTTTTTCGGCAGACCGAACCAGCGGACGATGAACCACGGATCCCAGGCGTAATCAGGAATGCCGCTCGTGTGATTGAGCAACATACGAATGGTAACCGACTTGGCGTTTGGCAGATTTACCCACCGCTCCAAGGTATCGTCTAAACACATATCCCAAAAGTAATTCCGGTCATCCTGGCTTTCCGAATGCGGCAAGGCTTGCGATGAAACTACGATGACGTAGACGCCGATGCGGCTGTCGT
>VGOB01000080.1 GCA_016865935.1 Chloroflexota bacterium
ACCGTGCGATCCGGGCGATCATCCGTCGTGCGTGTGGGTATCAAATCTTTGAACATTTCCGCCTTCAAGTTCTGGTAGAACACGGGGGATTGGGCATGCCTTCTCCCCCACTAATCTGAGGAGAACCAAAAATGTTTTGCGCCGACAAGTGACGCGCGGCAGATCGTTCAGGAAATTCGCGACGCGTTCAAATAAAATCGGGGCGACCGTTGGGTCGCCCCGAAATCGTTCTACTTGGGTGCGTTCTCTTTGAGAATTTGATTGGCTTGTTTGACGGCCGCGTCGAGAATCGCTTTGACATCCGCTTTGGGATCGTTGATGACTTTACTCATCACGTCCTTGTCAATCAAGGTGCGGACGGGATCGTACCCGGCGACCGGCGACTCGACCATCGCGTACTGCGCCCAATCGAACATCTTGGCGTACGAATCGGCGACGGGACCCCAGGCGGGATCTTTTTTGAACGCGGCGATCACGTCGGCTTTGGCGCTATTGCGGACCGGGAGGTAACCCGTCGCAATCGCCCAGCGTGTCGTTTGTTCTTTTTGACCCAAGAACTTGATGACGAGCCACGCGGCGAGTTCTTTTTCCGGCGTCGTCTTGTAGACCGAGACGCTCGCGCCGTAGAGATTGATGGCGGGTTTGCCGGTATTCGGATGCATCGCGATATCCCAGTTGAACTTGGCGCCCTTGCTCACGGCTTCTTGATAAAAGGGCAAGCCGGAGGACGAAGCGAAGACGAAGAGGATCTCACCGGCGGCGAAACGGTTCTGTTCGCCGTAGCGTTCACTGGTCGGGATTTCGACCGCGCATTTGTTCGCGAACATTCGTTGGATCATCGTGATCGTGTCAATCCCGGCTTGACTGTTGAAGGCATAGGCGGAGCCGTCTTCCGCGAGGATGCGTCCGCCGCGCGAAAAGACTTGCGAAGCAAAGTTGGACGCGTCGTGCCGGAAAGCCCAGCCGTATTTCTTGCTGGCAGGGTCGGATGCCTTGCAGGCGGCTTCTTCCCAGGTCTTCCAATCGGTCGGGACTTTGTCATAGCCCAATTTCTTGAGCCAGTCCATATTGACGTACATCACTTCCATCGAACGTTGTGTGGGAAATCCGAGGACTTCGCCTTTGAACTGTGGGTTGGCATCGCTGGCGAGGAAGGTCTGGAAATAATCTTTGAGGTCCGCTTCGCTCAAGCCGTACTTGGCGCTTTTGACGAACGGGTTCAGATCAATCACCGCGCCTTGCGCGCGATAGAATGCGGCTTGATTCTGGTACGCGACGGAAATATCCGGCGGCGCACCGGCTTGGATCGCGGCGTTGATCTTGTTGTACACGTCGTTGTACGACGCGCCGCCGATTTCGGCTTTGGCGGTGATGCCGTACGGATTCGTCTTGTTGAATTCATCAAGCATGCTCTGGAGCATATCTTGATCTTTTTGCGGACGATTGTGCCAGTACGTGACGCTCACTTTCTTGCCGGTTAGATCGATCGCGTCCACTTCCGCGGCGGTCTTGGGTGGGTTGTTGATCTTGACGGCGGTCGGCGCGACGGTGGGCGCGGGCTTGGTCGGCTCGGCGGGTTTGGGCGCGTCCGTGGGTTTGGGTGCGGCGGGCGCGGTGGTCGGCGCGGGCGGCGGTGGCGCTTTCGTCGGTTCCGGCGTTGGCGCGGCGCACGCGGCAAGCGCGGTCACGACGATGACGAGCGCGATGAGCAGGAATAGTTTTTTCATTTGAACTTCTCCTCCAGAAGTTGAGTTGTTTTTCGCGACCGGGCGCCTGTCATTTCGAACGGAGTGAGAAATCTCGTTTTGCAATGACGCGATTTCTCGGCGCGAAACTTGTCCCGAGCGTAGTCGAGGGAAACGCGTCTCGAAATGACATCGGAGCACAGCCGCTCGTTCGGTGGCTTGCAAATGTTTACCCTTTGATGCCGGTGGTGATCACCCCCTCCTTGAAATATTTTTGCGTGATGAAATAGAACACGAGCACCGGTACGACGACCATCGTCGCGAATGCCATCAGCAACTGGACTTTGGTGCCGCCTTCACTCGCCATAAATTGCTGCAAGCCGACGGCGACGACGCGCATATTGCTATCGCGCGTGACGAGCAGGGGCCACTTGAAACTGTCCCACGCCCAAATGAAATTCAACAGCGCGGTCGTCACGACGGCGGGCTTGGAAAGCGGCAAAACGATCGTGAAGAGATAACGCAAATGTCCCGCGCCGTCAATCAGCGCCGCGTCGAACAAGTCTTTGGGAATCTGCATAAAGAATTGACGCAGCAGAAAGATGCTAAAGACGCTGGCGAGAAATGGCACGACGAGCGCGGGATACGCGTTGTACCAGCCAAAGTTGAACATCATCACGACTTTGGGCACGAGTGTCAAATCGGGCGGAATCATCAACGTCGCGAGAATCAGGATGAAGATGAAATTCTTACCCGGCAGTTCCATCCGCGCCAGCGCGTACGCGGCGAAGATCGAGGTGAGGAGGATGCCGACGACGCTGGCTACCGTGACGATGATGCTGTTCGCGAAATAACGCACGACGAGCGGCACTTGCCACGCCTTGTCAAAGCCGACATTCTCGATCGCGTCTGGGTAATTCTGCATTTGCAATGTTTCGTTGCCAAAGGGGGGCCAGGGCCAGAAATTGTTGTTGATGATGTCGCCGTAGCTTTTGAACGACGTCATTATCATATACAAAAACGGCAGGGCAGATGCCAGCGCGCCCACGATCAAAACCGCGTAGATCAGCACGCGTGTCCAGCTAGGGTGCGTGTGCGTGCGCTGAGGCGCGCTCAGCCAAGTGTTTGGTTCGCTAGCCATCTTGATTCGCTCCTAATCGTAGACCACCCGGCTACCCGCGATGCGATTTTGCGCGATGGTCAAGCCGAGAATGGCGATGAACAAAATGAACGACAACGCCGCGCTATAGCCATAGCGATTGTACTGATACAGTTGTTGGAAGATGTAGATGCTCGTCGTCGTCGTTGCGTCGCCGGGACCGCCTTGCGTCATCACGTAAATGTGATTGAACGCTTTGAAGATGCCGATGACGGTGATGATCAAAATGAAAAACGTCGTGGGGGAAAGGAGCGGAAAGGTGATGTGGCGGAAAAGTTTCCAGCCGCTCGCGCCGTCTACCTTTGCCGCATCGTACAGTTCGCCGGGGATATTGCCTAGCCCGGCGAGGAACAGCGTCATATCATAACCCAGGAAGACCCAGGTCGTATAAAAGATCACGGCGAGCAGCGCGAGACTGGGTCCGCCAAGCCACTCCGGCAAAGCGACGCCCGCGTTGCGCGCCATCAACGCGAAAATGCCGGTCGGCTCGCCCAGCCACTTCCACACTTTTTCCGGATCCATCACGCCGAGGTGAACCAGAAAGTTGTTGATCAGCCCCTTGTCCGGATTGTACAGGAAACTCCAGACGGCGGCGGAAGCAACCGACGAGGTGATGTAGGGCAAGAAGAAAACGACGCGGAACATTTCTTTGCCGCGCACGTTCTGGAACAACAAATACGCGAAGAATAACGACAGACCCAATTGGATCGGCAAGGAAATGAGCGCGTACGTCGCCGTGACGATGAGCGACTGCCACATTTGCGGATCGTTGAACGCGCGCAGGTAATGCTCGAATCCGACGAACTTGACGCACGGACCCAGCCAACGATCTAGCAGAGTCTCCGCGCCAATCGCGGCGGCGGGCTTCCAATCGCACGTGCTGATGAACGCGCCGAAAAAGATGGGGAAGAAATCAAAGACGATCAGAATCGTCAACGCCGGCGCGAGGAGCAGATAACCCAAACCGATTTCCTGGATGCGCCGCAAGCGCCGCCCGGACAAGCCGCGCGGTCGCGTCGTGCTGATGGGGACAGGGGTCGCCTGTGATGTCATCAAACCTCCTCTTCGCTGAGCTGGCTGTTCTTGCAGCCCCATTATACTCAAAACTAGGTACTTTGACAATTCGCGGTTGACAATCACTTGCATTGTTGTTACAATCACGCACACAAACAAATGAAGATTCGCGACGGTCGGCGGTCGTCCGTCGGCGGTCGCATTGTAAATGGAGGATCGAATGGCAGTCCCGTTAAAAACCGGAGATCAGGCGCCGGATTTTGCGTTGCCCGGCGTCATCACCAAACCGGATGTGCAACGACTCGATGTCAAACTGAGCGACTATCGCGGCGCGCACAACATCGTGCTGGCGTTTCATCCGTTCGCGTTCACCGCGACCTGAGACAAGCAGATTCCTTCGTACGACGCGCAGCGCGCTGAATTCGAAGGAACGCATAGCCAGGTTCTGGCTATCAGTTGCGATCCGATTTTTTCCAAGCAAGCGTGGGGCAAAGCGCTCGGCGGAATTTCGTATCCGCTCGTCGCCGATTTTTGGCCCCACGGCGCCGTCGCGCAACAGTACGGCGTCTTCAACGAAAAACTGGGCAGACCCGACCGCGCGATTTTCGTCGTGGACAAGCAAGGGATCATTCGCTGGGTCAAAGTGTACGAAGGCGGCGTGATGCCGGACAATGGCGAGTTGTTGGCGGAGTTGCGGAAATTGTAATTGCCGATTTTCGATTTTTGATTTTCGATTCTACGCGGCAAGCAAAGTGAAATCAAAAATCGGCAATCGAAAATCGAAAATGCGCTCTGTTTGGCTCGTCAACCTCGATCTTGTTCCCTACGCCGACGCGCTCGCGCTGCAACATCGGATCGTGGAGGCGCGTCAGCGCGGCGCGCTGAACGATGTGTTGCTGCTGCTCGAACATCCGCCGGTCTTTACGCTCGGGCGCAACGCGCGCGATGCAAACATTCTCGCGTCGCGCGCCGCGCTGCAACAAATCGGCATTGACGTTTTCCGCGTCGAGCGCGGCGGTGACGTGACGTATCACGGCCCCGGTCAACTCATCGGCTATCCGATTCTCGATCTGCGCGATTTTCGATTGGATGTCGGTTGGTTCGTCCGTTCGATGGAGGAAACGCTGATCTGCGCGCTCGATGATTTTGGCATTCGCGGTGCGCGCGTCGAAAAACTCATCGGCGTATGGGTGGGCGACGCGAAGATCGCGCAAATCGGCGCGCGGATCGAGCAGGGGATCACGTATCACGGCTTTGCGCTCAACGTCGATCCGAATCTCGCGCATTTCGATCTGATCGTGCCGTGCGGCATCCGCGACAAATCAGTTACTTCGATCGCACGCGCGCTGAACGCGCCGATCGAAATGCGCGCGGTGCGCGCGCGTGTGGCGGCGCGATTCGCGGAGGTGTTCGACGTCGAGCTGATCGAAATAACGCGTGAAGCGTTGGAACAAAAACTCGCACAGGGTTGAGACCTGTGCGAGTTTGTTTTTGGATTTTACTTTCCCGCCAACGCGTTTGCCAACCGCGTGTCCAACAATTTAGCGAGATCGACACTGCTGATCGCAGGCGGCACGCTATCGGGATGAAATGACAGCACGACTTGGACGACGCTGCCGCGCACGATCATCACCGCGTCCGCGCGAATGTTGGCACCCAGCATCGGCGAAGTGGTGGTAAACCCCACCGATTTATCGCCGAACTTGTCCGCGCCCGCAAGCGGCTTGGCGTTCTTCAGCCCGGCTTCACCCACCAGCGCGCTCCCCCACGCTTTCAACGCGCTGTCCGAACTTGCCAACTGCGCGGTCAGCGCGGTTTTTTCGGCGGCAGAGAGCGGAACGATCAAGAAATTCGCGACGACCTGGGCGCGCTGCAAATGTTGCAGCGCGGCAAAATTCTGGACGCGCGCTTGCGCGCCGATGGCGCGGAACGCGGCGTTCATCGCGTCTTCGGTCAGGTTCATTCGTTTGAGATTGTCGGCGGTGGCATCCACAAATCCGCCCGGTAAATCTTTCGTCGCTAACTTGAGTCCGGACAAATTGGGCAAGGGCGCCTGGGTCGGCGCTGGCGTGAGCGTCGGCGGAATGGTCGGCGGCGCAACGACCGGCGTTGGCGGCATCACCGGCGTCGGCGGCGGGGCTGGAGTTTCTGTCGCCGCAGGTGTCGGCACCGGCGTCGGCGCGGCGGGCTGCACCACGCGCGTTGGTTGCGTGAACGGCGACGGCAGTGAACCGCATCCGACGATCGAGATCCCCAGTCCGATCAACACGATCCATCCGAACAACACTCGCGAAAATTTTGGCGTTTGCATTTTTAGCCTCCCGATTGTTTGTGCGCCAAGTTCTGTTGACAGCCCCAAGTATAGCACGATGAGGAATTCAAGTCAATCAAACCTCGGACGCCGAGTACGGCTGGTGCAAAGTCGCGTCCGACCTATCCCCCTGTCCCCTTTCCTACGAGGAAAGGGGGAAAGTTGCTCCCCTTCCCTCGCAGGGAAGGGGCTGGGGGTTAGGTTGGTTGGCAAGTCAATAGACTTTGCACCAGCCGTGATGCCGAGTCAACGCGTCGCGTGGGCAAAACGCGCGACGCGGTGACTATCTGACTCCCCACGCATTCAGATTCCAGAAATCTCCGGCGAACGGACTGGGCGCGAGTCGCTCCGCGAACACGCGCTCGCGCGCGACCAAATACTTTTTGGGCGCAAAGAGAAAAACGACCGGCGCGTCCGGAATCAGCGCGCGATGGACTTCGCCGGACGATGCCGCGCGCGCGCGCGCGTCGCAACCGGGCGCGCGCACCGCTTCTTTGAGCGCGCCATCCACGCGCGCACTGGCATACGATCCAAAGTTGAACCCAATGCCTTTGGTGTTTTGATCCGCCTGCCAATACGCGCGTTGATCCGGGTCGAGCGGCATTTTGCGCGAGAGCAACAACAGATCGAACCGATGCTCGAACGCGCGTGTGATCCAGCCGGCGCGATCGTTCAATTCCAATTCGATTGGTACTCCTAGCGCGGCATACATTTCGCGCAAGCGAAACGCGAGCGGCTCCAGTAACGGATCGTCCGCTTCCGTCCACAATTCGAGGCGGAGTGTCCGGTTGTTTTGTCGCAGCAGCCCGTCACTGCCCGCGCGCCAGCCAGCCTCCGCCAGAAATTGTTTGGCGCGGGTTGGCTCGAATGAATAACCCGGCAGGTTTTTGGGATACGCCCAGAACTCCGGCAGCGCGCTCGTGTCGAGCGGACGCGCTTGCCCGGCGAGGTCGTCCAGCAAAACTTGGCGGTCGAGCGCGTACGTCAATGCCTGACGCACGCGCGGATCGTTGAGCGCCGGCGTGTCCAAGTTGAACATCAGCGCGATGAACTCCGGCGCGTCCGTCGCGATGATCTTCGCGTCCGCGAATTTTTTGATCGCGGCGTATTCGCCGGGCGCGGCAGGCATCAGATCGATTTGGCGGGACGCGAACGCGGCGCGCGCCGCGGCGGCATCGGCATAGACGCGCACGCTCAACCCATCGAGCGCGGGCGCGCCGCGAAAATAATCGGCGTGGCGTTCGAGTGTGAATTGTTCGTCGGTACGCGCGGTGAGTTTGAACGCGCCCGTGCCGATCAGTTGCGCGTTCGTCACGCGCGGAAAATTCGCGCTCGTCGCCACCGCGCGCGGCAAAATCTTCAACGTGCCGATGCTTGTCAGCGCGGGGCAATACGCGTCGCTGAACGCGAGTTGCGCCGTTTGCGGATCGAGCGCGATCGCGCGCGTGAATGTGCCGAAATCGGTCAGGGGCGTACCGCGAAACGTGGACGCGCTGAACGCGGTCAGCGTCGCGACCACATCGTCGGCAGTCAACGCGTCGCCGTTGTGAAAGCGAACGCCGGAGCGCAAGCGAAATGTAATCGTCCTGGCATCGTCCGCAACTTGGTATGTTTCCGCGAGCGCGGGCTTGAGCGATCCATCCGCCGGATCGATCCGCAACAGCGAATCGTACAGCGCGCTCTGCACGATCAGCGGCAACGCGTTGACATCGGCGGTTGCCGCGCCGACGACGCCGACGGTGAGCGTACCGCCGACGGGCGTATCGCCTGGTGTTGGCGTGGGCAAGGGCGTCCCGGCGGGCGTAGGCGCGCGCGTGATCGTCGGCGCAGAACTTGGCGCGAGCGACGTGGGTGTGATCGTCACCGCGCGCGTTGGCGTTTCGTCAGAAGTCGGAATGCGGACGGGCGCGCACGCGGCAAGCGCGACTAACAAAAATACGAGGGGGAGCGCGGGGGCACGGGAGAGTGGGAGATTCTCCTTGTCTCCTTGTCTCCCACTCTCCTGGTCAGCACTATTCATCAACGTCGCACCTCAGCATATCCTCCACCGTTTCGCGGCGGCGGATGACGCGCGCGTTGCCGTCGCGCGCCGCGATCACCGCCGGACGCGGAATCAAATTGTAATTGCTTGCCATCGGAATTTGGTACGCGCCTGCGGTTGGAATCGCGATCAGATCGCCGGCAGACACGCGCGGCAACGCGACCTCATTGATGAGAATATCTCCTTGCTCGCAATATCGTCCGGCAATCGCAGCGCGCATGGTTGGCGCGTCGTTCATCTTGTTCGCGACGCGCGCGGTGTACTGCGCGCCGTACAGCGCGGGACGAATGTTGTCCCCCATTCCGCCGTCCACCGCGATATAAGTTCGTACGTCGCGAATCTCTTTGATCGCGCCGACGGTGTACACGGCAACCGCGCTTGACGCGATGAGCGCGCGTCCCGGCTCGAAAACGAGTTTAAGGTTCGAGGTTTCGGGTTCAAGGTTCGAGGTTCGAGGTTCGAGGTTTGAACCTTGAACTTTGAACTTTGAACTTGGGATTTGAAACTTGAAACTTGAAACAATGGTTTCCGCCATGTCCTCCACCGCCAGCGCGTTTTGTTCTTCGACGTACGGCACGCCCCAGCCGCCGCCGAGATCGAGTTCCTGCAATTCAAAGCCAATTGCGCTTTTCAACTCAGCGGCAAAATCGGTGAGCGCGGCGATGGTGTCGCGGTACGGCGCGAGATCGAAAATCTGCGAGCCGATGTGCGCGTGCAGTCCGACGAGCGTGATGCGTGAGGCGTAATGCGCGAGGCGTCGCGCTGCCTCCATCGCAATCCCTGTTTGCATCGGCAAGCCGAATTTCGATTCGGCGATGCCGGTGGCGAGATAGCGATGCGTGTGCGGATCGATCGCGGGCGCGAGGCGCAGCAAGACGCGCGGTGTCACGCGCAACTCATCTGCGAGCCGCGCGAGCAATTCGATCTCGTCGAGATTGTCTACGACGATGTGCGTCACGCCTTGCGCGAGCGCGGCGTGGATTTCAGCGGGCGTTTTGTTGTTACCGTGCAAATAAATTTTGTCCGGTGTCAAGCCGACGCGCCGCGCGATTTCCAGTTCCCCTTCCGACGTGACGTCAATGCCGAGCCCCGCGTCCTTGAAGACGCGCGCGATGTACGGCGAGTAGTACGCCTTGGTTGCGTACAACACGAGCGAATTTTGCCAGCGCGACTGGAACGCGTCGCGGATTTCCGCCGCGCGCGCGCGCAGATGCGCGTCGTCGAAAATGTAGAGCGGCGTGCCAAATTCGCGCGCGAGATCAACTACGTCGCACCCGGCGATTGCGAGATGATTGCGCGCGTTGATGCGCGCGGTGCGCGGGAAAAGATTCGTCAATGTTTGATTCACCAGTCCTCAGCGTGATGGGAGAGTTGGAGTGAGCGTCAGGGTTGGGATGTGCGGAGCAAGAGTCGCCGCGGGCAAATAGAATATTTGCGCTTGCATTTGTTCCTTGTCATTGCAACCCACGTCAAAACGCGCGCGGCTGACGAGCGCGCTGCCAAAATCGCCGGTTTCGCGCCACTCGCCCACATTCAAGACGCCGGATAGGTTGGTGACCGGCGCCCACGCGCCATTGACCCAGAACGCCGCGCCGCTCGAGCCGCAACAATAAAACGAAATGTGGTTATTCGGTCCGCCGCCGGAGATCATTTGAAACTTGAACCGGCTTGCATTCACCGGCGGAAAAGTGACTTGATAATTGCATCCCACGCGCGCGACGCCCAACGAAATCCACGGATCGGGTGTAGCCGTTGGAGTGGGCGATGGCGCGGGAGTACGAGTCCGCGTGGGTGTTGGCGTGCGCGTAGGCGTTGGCGAGACGAGCCACGCCACCGGCGTCAACAGATTGGCTTGCACGGTCGCAAAGCGCGCCGCCGCATCGGCGTCCGGTTCTTGATCGCGAATCGCGTCGGCAATCAACTCAAGCCGCACGGCGGGAATCCGAATGATCGTCGGATCGGCGTGGTAATTGGCGGTGCGCTTGGAACTAAGCGACACCGGCAGTATCTCGGTGCGGCGTTGCGCCGCGCGCCACTCGGCGGAGAGGATCGAAAGGAGACACACGAGGCCCACCCCCGCGATGCCAAGGATCAGCAAGCGGTAGGCGCGCGGACGCGCCGGATCGGCTCGCGTCATCGGATCTCCGTTGGCGCGCGTTCTGCATCCACAATCTTGAAAAAGATTTCGACGACGCGCGGATCGAAATACGCGCCGGAATCATCGGCGATGATCTTGCGCGCCTGCTCGACCGGGATCGCTTTGCGGTACGGCCGATCCGAGAGCAACGAGTCCCACACGTCTGCGACGGCAAAGATGCGCGCCGCCAACGGAATCTCTTCGCCCTCCAACCCGCGCGGATAACCGGTGCCGTCCCAATGTTCGTGATGATTGCCTGGAATTTCGATCGCGGGTCTCAAGAACGGAATGTTTTGCAGCATCTCGACCGCGTACGCCGGATGCTGGCGCATAATGATCCATTCGTCTTCGATCAGCGAAGTCGGTTTGTGCAAAATCGAGTCCGGGATCGCCATCTTGCCGATGTCGTGCAGCAGCGCGCCGCGGCGAATATGTTCCAGCGCGGCGGCTGGGACATTCAGCGCGCGCGCGATCCGGAGCGTCAAATCGGTGACGCGCTGGGAATGTCCGGTGATTTCCTTGTCGCGCAGATCGAGCGCGCGCACCCAGCCCTCCAGGGTCGCGTCGTACGCCGCGATCAAATCGCTTTTCGATTGATCGAGGTGGGAGACCATCTGATTGAATTGCTGGACCAGCCGCGTGACTTCGTCGTTGCCGGTCGGCTCGACGCGAATTTTCAGATTGCCGTTGGCGACGCGCGACGCAGCTTGCTCTAGTTGCACGATCGGGTGCGCGATGTGCCCTGAAATGACAAAGCCGATTGCCACAACGAGCAAGAGCGCGGCAAGCACGGAGAGCAAAACCTGAAGCCAGGTATTTTGGCTGATGCGCACGAGAAAATTTTTGGCGAACGCGACGCCGACGAAACCCAGCGCGTCGCCGTGCCGAAGCTGCCACGCGCCGACGATTTCGCGATACGCGATGTCGGACGCTATCCAATCGTGTGTGTAACTTTGACCGGGTGCGAGCGCCGCAGTCCGCGCGGCAGGGTCGTTCAAGGAATGGGGCTGGGGCAAGGTGGACGCGAGGGGTTGTCCCGCGTGATCGTATAGCGTCACTTGGGCGAGCGTCGTTTCGCGCATTTGCCGCGCGAGTGTGCCGAGCGATTTGCCCACCAGCCCAACGCCCACGCTTTTTCCGCGCGCATCGAAGATCGCTCCGGCGACGTATACGTAATCGCCGCGCTTGCCGCGCGCGATTCCGGCGTGCTTGTCCCCCGCCGAATCGGTCGCGCCTTGCAAGACGCGCTGAACGAACGGCAGTTGTTTGAACGAATCGTCGCCGCGTTGAAATTCGTACTCTTCGAGGTTTCCTTGCGCGCGTCGGTACAGCGAAAGCAAAGTGGCGCCTTGCCGGTCGAGCACGTGAATCACTTCTTCGCCGTTGTTGACGGCGACGGGGTAAATCAGTTCGCGCAAGCGTTCCGCGTCGCTCGCGTGAATCGCTTCGGGAATTCCCTCGGCGTAGGCGAGAACGCGTTGCGTCGCCAGCAGACGATTTTCTTCGCGCACCTTCCATTCGGACGCAAGTTTGCCCGCTTCGATCAATTGATTCACGTAGCGTTCTTCGATCGAATCGAAGACGACGCGCGTTCCGACGTACGCCGCGCCGATTGCCAACAGCAAAGCGAACAAAATATAGGGCAGGACGATCTTCGCGCGGAGGGACCACCACTGATTTGTTTTCATCTCGAATATTCTTGCGCTGCAGATTCTACGCAAGCCAGTAGACTCTTGGCGAGTCCTCACGATTCAGAATGTACCACAGGTCAGAACGAATGTCAAAGAAGGTTGACCGGCGCGGGTTTAGGGCTTTGTCAAAGTTGCGTGCGTGTGTCATTGCGAGGAGCGCGAAGCGGTTGCGACGAAGCAATCCCCGAGCGGCTTGGGGATTGCTTCGGACAAAAATCGTCCTCGCAATGACAATGACAAAACCCTGGCGCGGGTTTGAACATTCGTGCTATGTGTGATAGAATGGGGATTAGGGATTGGAGATTAGGGATTGGAGGTTGGGATGCGACAAGTCTACATCGCGCTCGCGCAGTTTCATCCGCGCTTGAACGAGCCGCAAAAAAATCTGGATCGAATGGGCGACATCATTGACCATATTTGCGCGGGGCAAAAAGTGAACCTGATCGTTTTTCCGGAACTTGCGACGACCGGTTACGAGTGCGGCGTCAAGTTCACCGAACTCGCGGAGCAAGCGCCGGGCTATACGATCGAAACGCTCGGCGCGCGCGCTGCGCGTCACGAAGCGCATCTCGCGTTCGGGATGGTCGTCAAGCACAAAGTCGAAAGCGTGATGTACGACGCGGCGATCTTGCTGGGACCCGATGGCGCGCTGATGGGACAATATCACAAAGTCCATTTGAAACCGGAAGAGCGTCCGATCTTTCGCGGCGGGTTTCGCTTCCCCGTTTTCGAAACGACTTTTGGACGGATTGGTTTGATGCTGGGCTGGGATATTGCATTTCCCGAAGCCGCGCGTTCGCTCGCGCTCGACGGCGCGGAACTGATCGTCGCTCCGGCGAATTGGGAAGCGCAGTCCATCGAGGAATGGCAGACGTACTTGCGCGCGCGCGCGCTCGAAAACGCGATGTTCGTCGCGGGCGCGAATCGGATCGGCGACGAGTACACGTACTCCTTCGGCGGCGCGAGCGCGGTGATCGCGCCGCGCGGCGAACAAGTCGCCAGCGTCGGACGCGACGACAATGATCGTCCGAAGGAGGCATACGCCATCGCCAAGATCGATCTGGACGACGTGAAAAAATATCGCGAGGAATTGCAAACGATGCAGAGTCGTCAACCGGCGGTGTATCGCGCGGTGGTGCGGAATTATTGAAGTAAAAAGTAAAAAGGCAAAAGGCAAAAGTCAAAATCAAAGGCAAAGGAGAGCGCGATGAAAAGAACAATGGTGTTTTCGGTTGTAATGTTGATTGTAATCGTCGCGTGCGCGCCGACCTCACCCCCAACCCCTCTCCTATCAGGAGAGGGGCAAAGGGGAGAGGTCACCGCGACGCCCGTGCCGCCAACCGCGACAGCGATTCCAAGTCCGACGCCTGTGCCGCCAACCGCGACGATTCCCGCGCCCACCGCGACGCGCGTGCCCGCGACGCCAACTCCACCCCTGCTCCCCTCCCCTACGAGGGGAGGGGCTGGGGGAGAGGTCGCAAATTGCGCGGCATCGAACACGCTCGAAGAACTCGGCGCGTGCATCGCCGCGAAAATGCCGCGCCGCGATACTTCCGGTTACGTTGTGCCGATCAAGCAAGTGCAAGACGCGTGGAAGATGGTGACCGCGCAAATGCTCGCGGGCAAATGCGACGACATCGTTCTGCCGGACAATTTGAAAATCGCGTACACGGTTGGCACGTTTACGGACAAGCAGAACAACGCGAGTTATTGCGTGCTGATGGAAACGCGCGACGAAAACAAGGACAATCGAATCGATCGCGCGTGGGGCACGTTCATCGTCAACAATCAACCGACGCGCGAGTTGAGCATCCAAGCGCCGCATCCGATTTACGACATCGCGACGGAAACGCAAGCGATGGCGGTGTTCAAGGGCGTGAACGCGCGCAGTTTTCTTTTGGCGGGCAGTCATCGCGACGCGAATCCCGCGCGCTCGACCTGCCAACCCACGAGTGGCGAAGGCGAAGCGGACGCGGCGCACAACGACACGAGTTTGTTTTTCATCGCGACGCAAGCGTTGTCCGATTATTACAACGCGAACGGCAAAGAGTGGACGGCGATCCAATTTCACGGAATGGGCACGTCGAGTTGTCCGGGCGTGGACGCGTTTCTGACGTATGGTTTTTCCGCGCCACCGAAACCCGGCGACCAGATTCTGGATTTGCGCGCGAAGATCGCGGCGCGCGATCAAAAGTGGGTTATCACCGTCCCCGGCGATTCGCCCGCGTGCAATCTGATCGGCGGCACGAATGTCGGCGGTCGCTTGCTGAACAATGTCCCCGCCGAGCAAGTTTGTTCGATTGGCGCGTCGGCGTACACCGGCAGGTTCATCCACATCGAACAGAAAACGAATTTGCGCGCGGCGATTGCGGATTGGATCGCGGCGATCAACGCGGTGTGGAAGTGAGTTGATAGACCTTCCAGGTCTCCAAGACCTGGAAGGTCTCACAGGAGCGCGACAATGCCCAAACCGATTACCACCAACACACTTTATTACGGCGACAATTTGGCGATTCTGCGCGAGTATCTCGCGGACGAGAGCGTGGACCTGATCTATCTCGACCCGCCGTTCAACTCGAATCGCTCGTACAACGTGCTGTTCAAAGACGAGCGCGGCGCGGAAGCGGACGCGCAGATCGAAGCGTTTGACGACACGTGGCACTGGGGCGAGAGCGCGGAGCGGACGTACGCCGAATTGGTGGAGCGCGCGCCGGAACGCGTCAGCGCGATGATTGGCGCGCTGCGGCAATTCATCGGCGCGAACCAGATGATGGCGTACCTCGTGATGATGGCGGCGCGGCTCGTGGAACTCCACCGCGTTCTGAAACCGACCGGCAGTTTATATTTGCACTGCGATCCGACCGCGAGTCATTATCTCAAGATCGTACTCGACACAGTTTTTGGTGGCGAGAATTTCGTGAATGAGATTATTTGGCAACGGACGAGTAGTCACAATGATTCCCGCAAATGGGGTGCAGTCCACGATACAGTCTTCTATTACGGCAAATCAAATAAAGTTGCTTGGAATGATGTATTTCTGGATTACGATCCGAAGTACATCAATGAATTTTACACGCGCAAAGATGAACGAGGTGTGTACCGGCTTGATCATATTATCCGAACAGCTTCAATGGGACCTCGCCCGAATTTATCATACGAGTACAAAGGGTTCAAGCCCGAATGGGGATGGCGTGTTGTGCGCGGAAAACTCGAAGCGTTGGATGCTGACAGTAGAATTGAGTGGAGCAAAAGTGGGCGCCCGTATCTGAAACGTTATTTGGATGAACAAAAGGGAACACCGATCAAATCGGTAATCACAGATATTCCTCCGTTGTCGGCTCAGCAGGGTGAGAAGCTTCCCTACCCAACGCAAAAACCGCTCGCGCTCCTCGAACGCATCATTGCCGCCAGCAGCAACGAAGGTGACATCGTGCTGGATCCATTTTGCGGATGCGGCACCGCCGTCGCCGCCGCGCAAAAACTAAAACGCAAATGGATCGGCATTGACATCACGCACCTCTCCATCGCGCTCCAGAAAAATCGGCTCAAAGATATGTTCGATCTGAAACCTGGGAAGGATTATCGCGTCATCGGCGAGCCGCAAGACCTGGGAAGCGCGCGCCAACTCGCGCGCGACAATCGTTACCAATTCCAATGGTGGGCGTTGTCGCTCGTCCAAGCGCGTCCCCTCGGCTCCCCCTCCCCTGCGACAACGGCGGAGAGCCGGGGCGGGGGTAAGAAAGGCGCGGATCGCGGCATTGACGGCGTCATCACCTTTATTGACGATCCGCGCGCCAAACCCAAGCGCGCGCTCGTTCAAGTGAAAAGCGGGCATACCAAATCCGGCGACGTGCGCGATCTGCGCGGCGCGGTCGAGCGCGAAGACGCGGCGGCGGGCATTTTCATCACGCTCGAACCGGCGACGCGCGAAATGGAGAAAGAAGCAATCGCCGCCGGGTTTTATCACAGCGCGCTCGTCCAGCGCGATTTTCCGCGTCTCCAAATTCTGACGATTGAAGAACTGCTCAACGGCGCGGACCCGAAACTGCCGATTGTGCGCGGCACGTTCAAGCAAGCCGCGCGCGTCAAAGAATCCGGCAAGCAGAAGAAAATGGAATTGTGAAAACCGATGTGATTTGTGGTATAATGGCTGAAGAAATTGAGTACGGAACGCGATCACAAATGTCGAATTTCGAGCAGTTGTTATTGCGGTGTCCAACCGCCCGCGTGAATGGGCGAAGGGATCAGCCGATATGTTAAAGCGACTTGTCGCATTTCTCACTCCGCCGATTTTTCAAGACGAAGAGCAAGCTCGCCTTGCCAGTTTGCTCAATACGATCTCGCTGGCGATTCTAGCGACCTTCATCGTATTTGGCGTCAGGGCGCTGTTTACTGCCAGCGCGTCGGCGCTCGCCTTGCAATCGGTCGTGCTGGGGACAGTGATCCGTGCGGTGGTCTTGTTCTTGATCCATCGGGGCAAACTTCGCTTTGCCAGTGGATTACTTTGCGCGACGCTCTGGGTAATCGTTACGACCGTCGCCGCGTTGTTTGGAGGCACCCATAGCCCCGGCATAGCCGGGTATGGCATCGTCATTCTCACGGCGGGTGTGTTGCTGGGAACGCGCGCGGGACTGCTCTTCACCGCGTTGAGCATCCTGGGCGTCATCGCGATCGCCCAGAATGAAAGCAACCCGCTCGTGCAGTTGCCGGTTCTGGCGATCCCACCCGCGCCGGCGTGGATGACCCAAACGGCGATCCTGCTCGCGCTGGCGTTCTTGTTGTTCCTGATGACGCGCAATCTGCGCGATACGCTGGCGCGCGTGAATCTGGTCGAGCGCGCGCAGCTGGAAACCAACCGCCAACTGATCGCGTTGCGCACGACCCTGGATCATCGCGCGGCGGAACTGGAGCGCGCCCAACAGCGGCTATTCGATTCCGAAAAAGTGTACGAGACGCTCGTCGAAAATTTGCCGACGAGCATCTTTCGCAAGGATCTGGAAGGGCGGTACACGTTCGTCAATCAACGGTTCTGTGACGAGTTGGGCAAAGCGCGCGAAGAGATTCTGGGCAAGACCGATTTCGATCTTTACCCCCGCGCGCGCGCCGAACAATATCGCGCCGATGACCGGCGGGTTCGCGCGGACGGCGCGATCTTCGAGACGGTCGAAGAGCAGAACATCTTGAGCGGCGAGCAGATTTTCGTCCAGATCGTCAAAACGCTCACCCGCGATGCCGAGGGTAGCCGCACCGGGATTCAAGGGATCCTGTGGGATGTCACCGAACAAAAGCGCGCCGAACTGGTGTTGCGGCAATCGCGTGACGAACTCGAAAAACTCGTTCAGGCGCGGACGGCGCAACTGGCGCACGAACAGGATTTGCTGCGCGAAAGCGAACAACGCTTACGCACCATCACCGAGGGGACGCAGGCATTGTTGGTGAGTGTGGACGCGCAAGGGCACTTTACCTATGCCAACGATGCCACGGCAAAAGCGGTGGGCTACGCGGACGCCGCCGACCTCATCGGGAAACCGTACTTGCACTTTATTTATCCGGCGGATCGCCAGCAGACCTCGGAAGCGTACCTCCAACAAGTGAAGACGCGCCAGTCATCTTCCTTTCGCGAATTTCGAATCGTTGATACCGCCGGCAACGTCAAGTGGTTTAGTTTTCTCGCCAATCTGGTGCTCCAAGACGATCGCGTGATCGGTCAGACCGGCGTCGCGCAGGATATTACCGAACGCAAACGCGCGGAGGCAGCGCTCCAGCGCCGCGCGAACGAATTCGCCGCGTTGTACGAAACGACGCGCGATCTGGCGACGCAACAAAACTTGCCCACGCTGCTCCGCTCGATTGTCGAACGCGCCGCGACGCTACTCGCCGCCCCCGGCGGTTCGATCTATCTCTACGATGCCGCGCGAGGCGATCTGGAAGTGATGCTGTCAACGGATACCGCGCTCCCCGTCGGCACGCGTTTGCGGCTGGGGGAGGGGATGGCGGGGCGCGTCGCGCAAACGCGCGAACCGCTGATTGTGGCGGATTATCGCGTCTGGCTTCATCGTTCCACCCAGTTCGACGGTATGCCGATTCGAGCGGTCGTCGAAGTGCCGATGCTTTCCGGCGGCGAGTTGGTCGGCGTCTTGGCGGTCAGCGAAATGAATGACTCGACGCGTCAATTCGACGATGCGGACGTGCGCCTCTTGTCGCTCTTTGCGGGGCAAGCCGCGAGCGCGGTGCGCAATACGCGCTTGTTCGCCGCCGTTCAGCAAGAGTTGGCGGAACGCAAGCGCGCCGAGCAGGAAACGCGGCAAAGCAATCAGGAACTCGCCGCGCTCAACCAGATCGGGCAAGCGCTCAGCAGACTCGCGCAACCGACCGAGATTCTCGAATTGATCTTCACGACGATCGGGCAGGTGCTGGACAACCGCAATTTCTACATCGCGTTGTACGACGAAGCGAATCGGCAGATTAGTTTTCCCATTTACACGATTGACGGCACGCGCCGCAACGTCGCGTCGCGCACTTTTAGCGATGGCTTGACCGAATACATCATCACGAGCAAGGCGCCCTTGCTATTGCCCCGCGACGTCGAGGCGCAGATCGCGCGGCTGGGCTATGTTGCCAAGGGACAACCCGCCGAGTGCCTGCTCGCCGTCCCAATGCTGGTGGGCGACAAAGTGATTGGCGTGATCACCGTTCAGGATTACGAAAAGCCAGAGGTCTACAATCGAAGACATTTGGAATTGCTCTCTACCTTCGCGGCGCAAGCGGCGGTCTCGGTCGAAAACGCGCGCTTGTTCGCCGCCGTTCAGCAAGAGTTGACGGAACGCAAGCGCGCCGAAGAACGGGCGCGCCTGCAAGCCACGCGCCTGCAAATCGCCGCTCAGGTCGCCCGCACGGTCACTTCGATTCTCGACCCCGAACGAATTCTCCCGCGCGTCGCCGATTTGATTCGCGAACGCTTTGGCTATTACCATGCCGGAGTTTTCCTCACGGAGGAATCGGGCGAGTGGGCGGTCTTGACCGCGTCGAGCAGCGAGACCGTGAGTCACGAACTCGAAGGCGTGATGAAACTCCGGGTCGGCAAAGAAGGAATGATCGGATTCGTCGCGCAAACCGGGCAAGCGCGCGTGGCGCAAGATGTCGCCGCCGATGACGCGTACCTCGCGCATCCCGCTTTGCCTGCCACGCGCTCAGAAGCCGCCTTGCCGTTGAAAATTGGCGATGCGGTCATCGGCGTGCTGGATGTGCAAAGCAAGGAGCCAGACGCCTTTCCGCCGGACGCCATTTCGATTCTCACGACGATTGCCGACCAAATCGCCATCGCGATCCAGAACGCGCGCCGGCACGCCGCGACTCAACAGCGCGCGCAAGAACTGGAGCGTCAAGCCGCGCGAAACACGAATGGAGAGAGGCGCACGAGCCATTAGCGTTGTGAACCAGGATTCCTTCACCGTCCAACCCTTTTCGGCGCGGCGGCAAGTGGTGGCGGACAGTTTGGCAATTGGCGCGCGGCGGCATATCGTTCACGGTTTGCTGGAGGTGGACGTGACGCACGCGCGTCAGTTTTTGCGCGCACCAAGCGCGCACGAGCGAAAGACTCTCGTTCACCGCGTTCATCGTCGCGTGTCTGGCGCGCGCGGTGGTGGAGTTGATCGAAAGTGGTGTCAACGAATTTTGAAACGAATAAACGAATTGCAATACGCACCACGCATCACGAAACAAGGAGTTTTCCCATTGAACACGATTGACCTCCGCAGCGATACTGTAACTTTGCCCACGCCACAAATGCGCGCGGCGATGGCAAACGCGCAAGTCGGCGACGACGTGATGGGCGAAGACCCCACCGTCAATCGCTTGGAAGAAATCGCGGCGTCGCGAATAAAAAAAGACGCCGCGCTTTTTGTCGCGAGCGGGACGATGGCGAACCTGGTCGCGCTGCTGACGCATTGCGCGCGCGGCGACGAAATCATCGTCGGCGACAAGGCGCACTCGTTCATCAACGAAGTCGGCGGGATGGCGGCATTGGGCGGAATCATTCCGCGCACGATCCCGAATCAGCCGGACGGCACGCTCGCGCTCGGCGACATCACCAACGCGATTCGCGGCGACAATGTGCATTGGCCCCCCACGAAACTGATCGCGCTGGAGAACACGCACAATGCGTGCAACGGCTCGCCGCTGACACCCGAATATCACAAAGCGGTGTCCGATCTCGCGCACGCGCGCAATCTGCGCGTTCACACCGACGGCGCGCGCATTTTCAACGCGGCGGTCGCGCTCGGCGTACCGGCGTCTGAGTTCACGCAGTACACCGATTCGATTTCGTTTTGTCTATCCAAGGGCTTGAGCGCGCCAGTCGGCTCGCTCTTGTGCGGAACGCGCGAGTTTATCGCGGAGGCGCGACGTCAACGCAAGATGGTCGGCGGGGGAATGAGGCAAGCGGGGATCATCGCGGCGGCGGGCATCGTCGCGCTGGAAACGATGGTGGAGCGGCTCGCGGACGATCACGCGAACGCGCGGCGACTCGCGGAAGGTCTCGCCGCGATTCCGGGCATCGCGCTCGATCCCGCGCGGATGAAAACGAACATCGTCTTTTTCGATCTGACCGGCGCGCTGACCGCGCGGCAACTCGCGGAACGCGCCGCGCGCGATGGCGTACTGATCGGCGTGAACGGCGAGCGCAGAATTCGCGCGGTGACGCATTGCGGGATCGCGCGCGAGGACATTGAGACCGCGCTGCGCGTAATTAATCGCGCGATGAAATAATCTCGAATTGTCATTGCGAGGAGCGTTTTTCGCGACGAAGCAATCTCCAAGTTGGAAGTTGGGGATTGCTTCGCCGCTTCGGCTCGCAATGACACGACGAACTATTCGCGGATCACCTTTGTCTGTCTACTGTCTACTGTTGACTGCTAAATATACAGCCGCTCCGGATCAATCTCCTCCCGCAACAAGCGCAACTCCTCCCCGCTCGGCGGATCGTTCACGCCGACAGTTTCCGCGATTAGCAATTCAAATCCTGTGTTCGCGATCACATCGTCAACCGTCACGCCCGGATGTGTCGCGAGCAAACGCATCCGCCGCGTCGCCGGATCGAAATCCATCAGCGCGAGCGTCGAGACGACGTTCACGGGTCCGCTATCGCGCGGCAAGCCCGCGCGTTCGCGCGCGCCGACGCCGGTCAGATAACCCGGCGTCGTGATGAAATCCACTTGCGGCACGAATCGCCGCGTGTCGTGTTGCATAATCGCGACCGTCTTCCAGCACAAACTTCCCACGTCATTGCCGCCGCCGCTGCCGGGCAAACGCGCGCGCGGATGATCGTGCGCGCCAATCGTCGTGCTGTTCAAGTTGCCGTACGGATCGATCTGCGCGCCGCCGATGAAACCGTAATCAATGAACCCGCGCTGCGCCGTCTCCATAATGTCGCAAATGCCGGACGCGGCAATCGCTTTGTGAAACGTGCGCGCGCCGCCGACCATATTCGGCAGTTTCTCGAAGATCGCACCCGTGCCGCCGAATTCGAAAATTGGGACGACGCCGGGCGCGCGCGTCTTGATCGCCAGCATCGCCGCTAGCATCGGAATTCCGGTGCCGATGAACGCGGTCGTCCCATCCTGAAACAACCGCGCCGCGACGCAGATCATTAGCTCGGATTTAGAGTAGGATTGGTTGGGCATTAGCATCTCCATTGTCATTGCGAGGAGCGTTGTTTGCGACGAAGCAATCCCCAAGTTGCTCGGACGCCTACGGCGGCTTCGCCGCTACGCGGCTCGCAATGACACTTATTCGCGTTTCTCGCGCCGCGTCACCAACTCCGCCAAGCGCGTCTCACCAATCAGATCGAGATACGCGCGCTGGTCCGGCACGTTGTAAACGTACTTGTCCAGATACGCTTGCGCGCCCTCGGCGGTTTGGCTCGCGTCGATCCATTCGCGATAGACGGCGTCGTCGCGCTCGTAGACATACGCCATTTCGCCGGGATGCGAACCGAACGGCGCGGGCACGACCGCATCCACGAGATAGTACGGGATGATCGTGCGGTCGGGGGATTTGCGAATTTCTTCGGTGGAGATGATTTCTTCCGCGCTGAGGATCACGCGCTTGCTCGCGCGCGCCATTTCGAATGCAAAGCCGGTGATGCCGTCAATTTGCGCGTTGCCGAATTTATCGGCGCGGTGAACGTGGATCAACGCGACATCGAGGATGAGCGCGGGAAGCAGGCACACTTGCATTCCGGTGAACGGATCGGTTACGATCTTTGCCGCGCTGTATTCGAATGTGTCGGAGCCGAGCATCGCGCGCGTCGCGATGAATGGCACACCCATCGCCGCGGCTTTCATCCGCCACGTGATCGCGCCGTTCGACCACTCGACGCACGTTTCGATTTGCCCGGACTCGACCGCGCGGCGAAATGCGGACGACGTGCCGAAGACTTCGAATCCGACGTAGGTGAGATCGATCTTTTTCACCAGCCCCGCGCCGATCCAGAGATCGAGTTCGAGGACGCCTTGCCCGCAGACGCGCAAATCTTTTTTCCGCTGGCGAATCACTTCGCGCGTGAGCGACATCGGACAGCGCACCGTGCCGTACAATTCCGTGCCGATGTAACAGCCGTCGGTGACGAAACGACTCACCGCCTCCGCGTCGCTCATCACCTTGTCCACGAGTTGGCGCGATTTTTGCGCGCGGTTCCATTCGCGGAACGCTTCCAGATCGGGCGGCTGGATCAATTCGCCGCGACCGTGTGCGATCACTTGCATCGTTGGATTCCTCCTCCCTGAGGATAGAGATCAGAGGTCAAAAGTCAGGGGGCAGAGACCCAATCTCGAATCTCTAATCTCCAATCTCGATTCTACCACGCCGCGCGTACAAGTCAAATCCTGGTGATTACCCACAAGTGTCATTGCGAGCACGTTCGCTTCGCTCAGTGTAAACTCCGCGAAGCAATCTCCTTGCAACTCGGGGATTGCTTCGTCGCAAAAAAAACGCTCCTCGCAATGACACTTTGGAGTTATGGGTAATCACAAGTCAAATCGGGCTTGAATCCTATTGACACACTGATTTCCCTGAAGTAGAAAAGACTGGCAAGTATTCAGACTAGCGAATTGGACTCCAGGCGGAACTGGAGTAGATTGTTTGTGCCACAAACGATCTTCTCTCAGGAACGCCACGGAGTCCGA